>NZ_PCYY01000039.1:0-7271 GCF_002553955.1 Lactobacillus sp. UMNPBX12 | reverse complement strand
AAATAAAATTGCTTAAAATCGTTGATAACACTTGACTTAGAGTAGAAAAAAGCAGCGGCGCAAATACAGCGTCACTGCAATATGTAGCAAGATTATCAATGAAGAAAATGGTATTTATCACTTCTAAGGAGGAAGGATATTTCATCTAGCCACTTATATCCTAATGCTACAGTATTAATTTGTTAAATAAAACGGCTATTAAATCTACCAATATTTTTCTAGTGGCTTTTCATTCCTACCAGTGCGAGTTTGACGCAAATGTTCAGTCACAATATTAGTCAACACTTCGGCTAATTTATCAATCTGCTCAACAGTCACATATTCGTATCGGCCATGATAATTGCCACCACCATTAAATAAGTTAGGTGTAGGAATTCCTTTAGGCGAAATAAAGTTTCCATCAGTTCCACCTCTAAAGGATTGTACATTTGGCTTTAGTCCAGACTTGCGATAAGCATCAAGAGCCAGATTTACAATATATGGCTTGTCCTTAATATAGTTGTAGATATTTTCATATTGCTCACGAATATTTACAGTAAATCTATTGCCATACTTTTTGTTCATCTTTTTAACTAGATCGCGAATAAACTGTTCTTTACGGTTATATTCACTTTGATCAAAATCACGAATAATCATGCTAATATCGGCATGATCAACATTGCTTTGAGCATGTAGAACCAAGAAATAACCATCATGATTACGTGACTTTTCAGGCACTTGATCCTGAGGTAAATTAGACAAAAAATCATTCATCAAAGTTGTTGCGTTAACCATCAGACCATATGCTTCACCAGGGTGAACTACAGTCCCTTTAATATGGATCGTAATCTCTGACGCATTAAAGGTATCGTATTCAAAATCTCCTGGCCGCCCATTGTCTAACGTATAAGCGAATTCTACATTAGGAAAATCAGCTGGATCAAAATATTGACCACCACAGCCAATTTCTTCGTCTGGACCAAAAGCAACAAAAACATCACCGTGTTCAATTTCAGGATGTTCAGTTAAATATTTAAGCATTGCTAATGCCCCAGTGATTCCAGCCTTATCATCAACTCCTAGCAAAGTATGACCATCAGAAGTAATTAAGGTTTGTCCTTTTAGATTTAATAAGTCTGGAAACTCGGTTGGATCAAGAACAATATTATCTTTCTCATCTAGGATAATTTTCTGACCATCATAATTTTCGTGAATTTGTGGCTTAATATTAACTGCGTTAAAGTCTGCAGTATCCACGTGAGCAAAGAAGCCAATAGGCGTTACCTTTTCTGCTGTGTTTGCACTTAACTTTCCAATTGCAAAAGCTGTTTTTTCATTATAGTAAGCATCAAGCCCAAGCTCTTTCATTTCCTTTACTAGTTCCTTGGCCAGCTCAACTTGGCCAGGTGAGGAAGGAATCTGATCATGATGTTCATAATATGAGCGAGTATTCTTTTTAGCTAACTGAATAAACCGTTTTTCTTCATAATCTAAATTATAAAAACTCATTAATATTGCCTCTTACACTAATTCCATCGTATCACTTGAAACTGGCTCAGACTTGGGGTCTGACCACCACGGCTCTTTAACTGTTTTGATAATTTTAAAACCATGCTTTGCATACAGCGCTTTAGCTGCTATATTTGCGCTAAAGACTTCTAGCCTAATCGGCCGTCTAATATTTGGTAACACTGAAGCTAACAAATGATCACCAATACCACGTCGTTGAAATTGAGGATCAATATAAAAATAAGCTAAATTATGTGGCTTATACGCAGCAAAGCCAGCAAATTCATTATTAACTTCTACAATCCTAATCTCAGAATCAAAGAAATTATACCAGTATGGTGCTTCCTTAAACGGAATAAAATATTTCTCCACTCCGCCTATTTTCATTTCTTGCAAACGAGCCGCATCATGAACCCGGCACAAATCTTCGTAATCTAAACTTTGAAAACATCTAGTTCTTACTTGCATAATTTACTCCTTTAGGTGAAAGAGTTAATAAATTTTTATTTTTCTTTAATTATACAGAAGTGAATTATACATTTAAAGATTTTAGTTCCAATTCAACCAGTCTTCATCAAAAAACTTAACTTTTTCTTCCTGTGATTCTAATTCCTCTTGTTGCATCATAGCTATTATCATCTCATCTTTCTATTTTTAGACCATTAGTTCGCATAGAAATTATATCAAACAAAGGTTCATCTTTCTACTCTTTTTCAAAAAAATATTAATTGAGTTAGTAATAGATGTGAATTACCTATATTTTTATCCACAATCGCGATAATATCGGGCTTCAGAGCCATGTTTCACGTTTATTGTTTACATTTAGCTGTTTTTCCAAGTAATCAAATAGCTTTTCACCTTATAAAAATTGTTTCATAAAAAAGGATCCAACTTAATGGATCCCTTAAACATGTTATTAGTAAATAATTACAGGTTCGCCCTTTTTGATATTGTTCCAAACGCTTCGAATCTCGCTTGGCTTAACATTAACACAACCATGTGAACCACCTTTTAGATAAGCGGTCTTGCTCCAATCAGTCCGCCAAGAGGCATCGTGAAAACCACTGCCACTTAAGGTAAATGGCATCCAATACTTAACTGGAGAAGCATAACTTGAACCATCATCATTGGTCCCACGCAATGTACTTGGTGATTCCTTATAGTGGATATACCACACCCCACGCGGAGTTTGATCACCCTTAGAACCTTCCATAGTACCGGTAACAACATCACGAAGATGAACGGCTAGTTTACCCTTTTTGATCAACCATACCTCTTGCTTTTTCAATGATACAACAGCATAAGTATCACCAATTTCTTTATTTGAATAGCCATAGCCGTGAGGATAAGTGCTGTAGCCTAAACCGTAAAGTGCATCTGCACCATCAAAGTTTTTTTGGCCTTTGGCAAATGCTTCGAGAAGTAAGCGTTGCGTCTTTTTAACATAAACGCCCCAACCCCAAGTCTTATTCTTTACCGTTATGGTTTTCCCTTTAACTTTATTGCCCTTTGGCACTGTAAATTTATAGCTCTTGTGTAATGTTGAAACTTCTTTATCAATTTGATTTAACTTAGTCGTTAATTTACTAGTATCACCAAATTGATAGCGATTATCTCGATAAGTCACATTATTCAATAAATCTTTGGCCTTTAATTGATAGTTTTTGCCATTAATTTTATAAGTAATCTCTGCTTTGCTTAAGTCAGTTAGTTTCTTTTTAGCTGTAGCTAAATTACTAGTAGTAAACTTATAAGTCTGAGTCGATGGAGTTTTAGTTTGTTGCTTCTTAAAAAAGGCCTTTGTCTCGGACTCATCTAATGATTGGACTGTAGTGTTATAGCTATAAACCAGTTCGTTATTTTTTAACTCAACTTGATTTTTAGCTTTTTGGTTAACTTTAGCCATTGCCTTAGTAACGGTTAGCTTTCCTACTTTAACTCCATCGATTGTAACATTAGGGTTAAAGTGAGTTTTAGCATATTTTTCTGCTGCAGCTTGTGTTGCCACACGGTGATTATGAATGCCAAAACCCGCGATTACCCCAACGATAATTAAAACTGCAATCGTTAAAATAATAATATTGTTTCGTTTATTCTTTTTCTTTAGGTCTTCGTTCATACTATCCTACCTTTTATGTCAGTAATAATATCTTTAATATAGCACCTTGCAAATTTCGTGTAAAATCTATTGATTTATCTAACCTTTTTTATAATTAGACGACTAGCATCCCGCAAAGCAAAATATAAAATTGGTGTACAAATTGCAGTAGAAATTGAATTGATTACAGTTGCAGGCAAACTAACAAAGGCTCCAACTAACGCTACTTTAAAGCTCGTCCCCACCATTAAAGCTTCAACAATTGAAACGCAATAAGTAGTGAATATCTTAGTTACCCCTGCAATAATACCTAAAATAATAATATTTCTTTTACTATCTTGATAGTGCATTCCTCGATAAACTGCTGTCAAAACCGAAGCCACTACTACTACCTCAAGCATAGTTAACCATGATGTTGCGGCATAGCCATTTAACAAATCAAAACCACCTAGACCAATAATTCCCGCAATCATGCCATTACGATAACCTAAATATAAAATTGCTACAGCAGTTAGCGTATTTCCAAAATGAATAAATGGGCGTCCTACCATAGCAGGAACGGGGATTCTTAACACCCAGATCCCAATATAAATAATTGCCGCAAAAAGTCCCGTTAAAACTAAAGCTTGTAAAGAATTCTTGTTTTCTCTAAATATCTGCATTATTAATTATTACTCCATCTCTTCAGTAAATCTGGTAAAGCTGCTGCATAATTTGGTCCTAGACGTGAATCTTGCTTGGGTGTTTCCCTGATTGCTTGTGCAACAAAATCGGCCGCAATTGAACACGCTTTTTCTAAATTTTCTTTATGCATTACAGCAGCAAAAAATGCACTTGCAAACAAATCTCCCGTACCAAAATAATTACCTGGGAGTTTTTTCTGAATTAAAGACCAACTATGATCGGCTGTAATTCCAACTTCCGCAATTTTTCCTTATTAAGTGAAATACCGGTAATTATGACATTCGGGACACCAAATTGACTAGATAATTCAGCCGCAAATTCTGTTGCTGTTTTCAATGAATTACTAGTTGCCTTTTTGCCTAATAAAAATGCTACTTCTGTCATATTCGGCGTTAAAATCGTAGCCGACTTAACTAGATTTCGCATCTTTATTACATAGTTTTCATCAATGCCACGATAAAGTTGACCGTGATCACCCATTACTGGATCAATCAAGATCAATTTATTTTTTTGTTTAAAATAGCTAATCTTTTCTGTCCAAAAATCTAATGCACTTTTGCCCAAATAGCCTAAGTATACAGCTGAAAAATCAAAACCAACCTTTTGCCAATGGGCCATAATCTTAGCCATTTCATTATTCAAACTTAAAAAAGTATTCTCACCAAAGCCACCCGTATGTGTAGACAAAATTGCAGTAGGCAATACGGTCGGGCTCAAGCCACATGCTCCTAAAACGGGTAAAGCTGCACTAAGTGATACTTGACCAGCACAAGATAAATCTTGGCTAACTAATACGCCACCATTAACCATCTTTTTTACTCCAATCAAAAAAATCCTGCTTTAAGCTTAACATGAAGTTTAAAGCAGGAAAAATTTTATTTTGCGCTAAATGTATTAGCCTTGATATGATTCAAAATTTGATAACCAATTTGTTTATTTCTGTTTTCATCATTTTGAGTTTGATTTAAGAACATAATCAAACCATTTTGATTATCTGTAGTCATCTGAATCCAGTTACCAAAGTGAGTGTTATATAAGTTACCATATGCTAACTTCAAGTTATCATTATTCTTCATATATAAACCACCTGAATAACCATTTGATGAACGTGATGTTAAATGAGTCATATAATCAAAGTCTGTTCGACTCAAAATTTGCCCATTGGTTAAACCAAGTTGAATACGGTAATAGTCCATTGGAGCTGAGAACAAATTACCAGCACCTACCAATTGAGAAGCTTGAGTCTTTTTAACATATTGAGCCCATTGGTAATTCTTTTGATTCCAGGTATATGAGATACCATCCGTCATCCCGGCTGGAATATCTTCCAAGAAATAAGTTCGCTTTAAGCCAAGCTTATTAATAATTCGTTCCTGCACATTTTGCTTGTAGCTTTGTCCAGTTTCTTGACGTATAATTCCAGCTAACAAAATATAGTTGGTATTATTGTATGAAAAATTACCAGGTTGATTTTGCGTAGTTGAGTTTAGCTTATTAACAACCCAATTAATTGCATCAGCTTCTGAATAAACACGTCCTCTATTTACTTCAGTATCAGCTGCTGTCAATCCAGAAGTATGCGTCATCAAGTTGCCGACGGTAATATTATCAGCACCTTTTAAATTAGGATACCACTTAGAGATCTTAGTATACTGTGTAAACTTCCCTGCAGAAATTAATTGGGTGATAATTGCGCCGGTAATTACTTTTTGCAAAGAACAAACAGGATAAACTACCTTACTATTTCCCGCACCTAATCGCTTGCCATAATAACCGTAACCATAAGAAATTTGTTGTGGTTGTCCATCTTTTACTATAACTACGGTACCACGAGCATAATAACTAGCTAATGTATTTCTAACAAAGCTCCGCATTTCAGTTTTGTTATAACTTGCTGCCTGAACTGTCGAGCTATTGGCATTAGCAATCGCCATTCCAACAGGCATTGAAGCAGCTATAGTTAACGAAATGGTTGATTTGATTAATGTTTTTTTTAAATTAATACGTTTCGTTTTAAATTCCCCCAGCAATGTTATGTAAATTCTACCCATAATACTAGCATTTATTTTTTTCATTGGGGTTACAATTTTGATAAAGAATCAATGAGAACGTATACATTTTCTTTTTCTAATATGGATAATTATTTAAATGATCTTGATCAGTAATCTGACGTATTACTTTAGCCGGTACCCCTAGTGCCAATGAATTATCTGGAATATCTTTAGTAACTACCGATCCAGCTCCAATAACGCAATTTTTACCAATTTTTACGCCGGGACAAACAGTAACATTGCTGGCTAACCAACAATTATCGCCAACAGTGATAGCTGCTCCATATTCAATATCGGCTATTTTTCCGTCTGATTGCTTGCGAGCATTTCTTTGAGTTGGCAACAAAGGATGCAATGGAGTCGCAAATGTTACGTTAGGTCCACACATTACATTATTTCCAATTGTTACGGGACAAGTATCCAAAATAGTCAAATTGAAATTAGAATAAAAATTATCTCCTAAGTGTGTAAATTGGCCATAATCCACTTCAATTGGTCCTTGTAAATATACATTTTGACCATGATTCGGAAAAAGACGATCGATAATTGCTTTCCGTTCTACCTCATCTTCATCAGTAGTTATGTTGTAATCACGTGATAAGCGATGAGCTAAACTGGAAATCTTTTTCAGTTCTTCAGTATCTGGGCGATATGGTTTGCCTGCCAACATTTTTTTAGTATTTTCTTCCATCGATAAAGCCTACTTTCTAATTTAATCGCTTACTTAAATAAATCATGTCTAGTAGCTGATGTCCAGCTTCAAAAATCGGATGATCATAATTTTTTACAAAAAAATCTTTGATCTTACCTGAGCGTTTAAAACCACATTTTTCATAAAAAGGAATAGTTAAGGGGCTATCACCCGTTCCAACTTGCAAAATTTGATATTTATTTTGGTTCAGTATAAATTCTTGTGTAAATAGAAATTAGATAACAAAAAAAGAAGGGTT
>NZ_PCYY01000038.1:0-8104 GCF_002553955.1 Lactobacillus sp. UMNPBX12 | reverse complement strand
CTTAGAATCCTACTTTGATTAAATAAATAATTAAAAAATCAATTTACGAGAAAGATCTATTTACACAAAAGATTTGACAGTTTCAGCAAAGTCAGTTCAGTAACTTAAATATTTAGCTTACAGATATTAATTTTTAGAATTTAAAATTTTACTTTTGAATTTTAACATCTTGTATTTTGAATTTAACCACTTATTTAAATAGTGAATTCGGAAAGGAAGACTTTTTATGTTAATTGGAACTTTTAGCTTATTCTCAATAATGATGTTGTTAAATAATTGGTCTATCAATATTTGGACATTGTTTATTTTTATTCTTTCATACGTTGTTATTTGGATAACAATCAAGTTAACACAAAATCGCCAAATTAAGAAACGTAATAGCTAATTAATAATCTTTATTCATTCGCTTTATGCATAGCTAACTATTACCAATAAATATTTTTTATAATAGTTATTTTGATTTACGATTTTTATTTTTTAAATCATTTAACGAAATACTATTTTGGCTTGCAATGAGAGCATTATTTTTGCGAAAGAGAATTGCAAAAGATTCATTAGTAATTTGCGTCTCAATTGCAGAACCTTGAATTTGAGTAAAGAAGTCGCTATTGATAACTATTGCATCTAATTTTCCCTCATTAAATAGATTAACTAGTTCTATACTGTTAGAACTGATCTTTAATCTTTTAAATTGATTAAAATTTTCAGCAAAAATATCGGGCATCAGATAGGCACTTATATTATTAAATACCCCGACTCGTAAGGTGGTTATAGTTGGCTTCAGTAACTTAGGAACAGGACAATTGGGTGCAACTGCTATTCCAATTTTGATTGCTTTATTAGCTTTAGCTCTGTTAATTTGGAGATCTAATCGAATTAAAATGCCAATTTTGGATCTAAAATTATTTAAAAATCATAGTTTTACAGGTCATATTATTGGTTTTTTCTGCATTCAACTAATATCTTTGGGCAATGCATTTTTATTGCCAAATTTCATTCAATTGGTTAATCATAATACTGCTTTTTTAGCAGGCTTGATTGTTTTGCCAGCAGGAGTTGCTGGTGCAATCATGGGTCCAATTGGTGGTCGGTTGCTAGATAATTATGGTGCACGCAAACCTGTTTTATTTGGTGTAAGTTTGATGTTGCTTGAAACATTGTTTTTTGCAGTATTACCTAATCAGATGAATAATATTTTTATATTGATAGTTTATATCATTTACATGGCAGGAATGGGAATGATATTGGGAGATGTTATGACTGATACTTTGGCAGTGATTGATGAGAGTGAAACTACTCAAGGCAACGCTATTCTAAATACTGCTCAACAATTTGCCGGTGCTGTCGGAACTTCAATTACTTCAGCAATCGTTGCTTCTAGTCAAAAAGGTACTAAGTCAGCTGATTTAACCAGAATCGGAACACAGCATGCATATATTTTTCTTTTATGTTTGGTTATTTTGATTATGGCTTTATTTATCAAATATGTTGGTAAGAAGAATTGAAACTGAGTAAAGGATCACATATTCAAGATATTGCTTTTTCAAAAATTATCTGCTATTATTTTACTTACAAAAAGTAAGTAAATCAAATTTAGGAGATGATTATTATGAATATTGAATTAGGTATCTCATCATTTGGTGAAACTACACCATTAGAAACAACAGGAAAAGCAATTAGTCATGATCAAAGAATTAGAGACTTATTAGAAGAAATCATTCTTGCAGACAAATTGAATATTGATGCATTTGCAATCGGTGAACACCATCGCAAAGATTTTGCTGTCTCAGCACCGGAAATCATTTTAGCAGCTGCTGCTTCGAAAACTAAGCAAATCCATCTTTCAAGTGCTACTACAAATCTACCAACAATTAATCCAATTAGAGTTTATGAACAATATGCAACAATGGATGCAATCTCACCAGGAAGAGTTGAAATCATGGCAGGACGTGGATCATTTACTGAGGCATTTGATCTATTCGGTTATGATTTAGAAAATTACGATGAACTTTTTATTGAAAAACTAGAAATGCTACTCAAAATGAACAAAGAAGAAATTCTCGATTGGCCAAAAGGAAAGTTTACACCTGGAGTTGATCATAAAGGAATTTATCCGCGCACTAAAAAGCCAATCCCTATTTCTGTAGCTACAGGCGGAAGCATAGAATCGACTATCCGAACTGCAGAGTTAGGTTTGCCAATCGTTTATGCGATAATTGGCGGTGATCCTTTGCACTTTAAACCACTAATTAAGTTGTACAGAAGAGTTGCAGAAAAAGTTGGCAATGATTTAACGAAGATGCCAATTGCTGCACACTCTTGGGGCTGGTTAAATCATGATAAAGACAAAGCAATTAAGGATTACTTCTATCCTACCAAATTGTTAGTTGATCAAATTAGTACGGAAAGACCGCAATGGACAGGGATGACATATGAACAATATCTTGAGGCAGTTGGAGAAAATGGAGCTATTTTTGTTGGCGATAGCGAGACAGTTGCAAATAAGATCATCAAAGTCATGGAAGAACTTGGGTTAACTCGCTTCTATCTTCATTTGCCAATTGCTTCAATGCCGCATGAAGATGTGATGAATGCCATTAGAATTTATGGCGAAGAAGTAGTGCCGAAGGTGAAGACGTATTTTCAAAAAAAGACTGAGCAAGATCGTCTTAAATTAAAGTGGAAGAATTAAATAGAGAGTAATAATATAGGGTTCAAGAGTCTAGATGACTTTTGAACCCTTTTTCACTTTTAGAGATAAACCTAAGGAGGATGCTTATTATGATCATTCGCACCGTAACAATGGATGATTTAAATGAAGTAGTAGAACTGGAATCTGACGCATTTAAGATGACTAAAAAGCAAACTGAACAAGATATGATTGGTAGAATTGAGAATTATCCTGATACTTTTTTAGTTGCACAAGAAGATGGAAAAGTGATTGGTCATATTTTTGGTCCTGCTTTTAATAAACGCTATATTGAAGATGAATTATATTTTGAAAATCATCCTAATCAAAAAGATGATCGCTATCAAATGGTCTTGAGTTTAGCGGTCTTGCCTGAATACCGCAAACAAGGCGTAGCGACAAAATTAATTGAAGCAATAGCGCAAGAGGGCAGAAAGCAAAATCGTCAAGCTATATCTTTAACTTGTTTACCGAAATTGATTAAATTTTATGAAAAACGTGGTTTTTATAATGAAGGCGAGACCAATGATGATATTCCAGATCCAACTGGTGTTACTAGCGTAAATATGGTAAGGGCTTTGTAAAATGACGCAATTAACTGAAGAAATGTATGCAATTTTTGATCGGGATGAATTTTCTTTTAAAAAATTGAAATCGCAATATTTTGAAGATGAATTAGCGCAAATAAAAACAGATTTTAAAGAAATTTGGCAGACCTGGAAAGAAATAAACTTAAATGTTTATCAAAAATTACCACAAGATAAATTTGCTAAAGTTCATGTTGAAAGTTGGACCAATGGTTGGAACTTACGCGATCATTACTGGGCAGCTTATCGTTTGAATGCTTTAGCCGATAAAAGTCCATGCATCGGCGTGATGCTGGATAATAAGCAGCTGCAGGTTTATCTTATGTTTCAGCATTATAAGAGTGAAAAGCGCGGCGATAATCCTGAACAATACAATAAATTATTAACTGATCTTCCTGATTGGGCAAAAGGGCGGACAACTAATAATTGGTACTTATGGGATAAAAACGAAATGGAGTTTGCTGATCATTTATCCTTAAATGAGTATTTAACAGATGCTGAAAAACAGACTCCATTTAATAAGGAAGCAACTCAATCCAGTTTCCTATTAGGAAAATTTGCTTTTAGAAAGCAAGATCAAGTTGCAGATATGGAAAACTTCATCTTAGATGGTATTGGGCAGCTATTGCCGTTATATCGAAAGTTAGCAAATTAAAATACGTTAAAATTGTATTTTAAAGTGTTCATGCTACATAATAAAAGTAAATACTGCTGTTATTGTTTAATTGAAGGGATAACAAATGGATATTTATTCAATTATTGGCATGATCATTTTAGGTTTAGTTACCGGCACAGTAACTAGTATGATTGTTGCCTTAATTTTTGTCTTCTTAGGAATTGCCATGTTTGTTGTGCATTTAATTAAGTGAAATCTATACGTAAAAGTAATAAGGCAAAATAACAAATTGATATTTTTGGAATAAGTATTGCTGTGCTATATTGAAGGTGTTACTGCTCCATCATTGGTGCAATTGATCATAATCCTTCTGCAGGTACAGTTCTCCTTGATAAAAAATAAAACTAAATTCATCAACGTTATCTAATAATGATATAATGTCTGTGTTGGATTTTTTAGAAAAGAGATAAAAACAAAAATGAATACAATCGCATTTAACCAACAATTATCAGATAAGTTGAACGAAGAACTTAATCCAGAATTGTTCTCTACCCCAGGTAAGGGTGAGATTACAGTTGTTGCTAATGAAAAGAAAGACTTACGTGAGTACCGTATTATTACTAAGGATAATAAAGTAGTCGATGTAGTCGATGCATATGATGCAGATCATGATGCAGCTTATCAAAAGATGATGGATTTCTTGAAGAATTACCGTTAATAATTGAATTAAACTAATGGGCTAGAAGCTTGATAATGAGTTTCTAGTCTATTTTTTTGCCAATTTTTCCTAATGAATTAGCTAGATATAGTAATAATTTTGCCGTTCAAGTTATTTTTTTAACCACTTAGTAAAAAGTGATTGAATATTAAAAAAATAGCAGTAATATTAAGCATAAATAAGATATTTTTAATATTTTAATTTGCTTGGAGATGAGACAAATGAGTATTAAAGGGATTTTTAAGGTCAATAAAGCTAAATTCATTTTAATTTTTCTAATGGTTATCATTGGTACAACCGTTGATGCTGCTTCGCAATATTTGATGACCCCGGCCTTTAACCAGCTAAAGAAAATGAATTTATTTGGCTTTATTATTTTTATTTGTTTGGCTATTGGCTGTGATCTAGTTAGATTAGCCTTGATTACTAGTTCAGATTACTTATACGGAAAGCAATCACAATCTTATTTGCATCAAATTCGTGTAAAAATTAGTCGCTACTTTTTTAAAAATGAAATTGCCCAAACTGCTAAAGTGCAAAATGAATTGGTTGCCAATCTTGATCAGCTAACACAGAATTATTTAAAACCAATCAAAAACGGTTTTATGTACTTGTTGTCTGTGCTTTTCTCAATTGGAATTTTGTTTTCATTTAACTGGCTTTTAGTAGTAACGACGGTGATTTTAACTGCAAGTTCATTATTTTTGCCTAAAACTTTTGAAAAAATGACTTCATCGGCCACAATAAAGGTTACTAAAAAAATGAAAAGTTCTTAAACACTTTAGCCAAGTGGATGAGTGGCCTGAATGAATTACGAAGATATACCAGTTTTAATATATTTAGTGAATCAGTTAACCAAAGCGCAGACGAATATAAAAAAGCAGCTGTTCATCAAGGAGCAACTATTGCTATTGCAGATATGATCACCTTTGTAGTTAATATTGTGGGACAAATGGTCTTGATGGTTTTATGTGCTTACTTATATTTGCAAGGACAAATTGTTTTTGGTGCGGTAATTACTACTATTCAATTTAGTTCAACTGTAATGAATGGTGTTTCAGCATTTGTAACGGAATGGAATTTAATTAAATCTACCAAGGATTTGAATAAGGAAATTACTAATCTTCAAGCTCCAGTAAAAATAGCTCCAGATCAGCATCAAGTTAAGAAAATTAACAGGCTAGAAGTAAAAGATCTGGCCTTACAATTCAAAAATGGTGAGTATTTATCTTACCCAGATTTTACAGTTAAGCAAGGTGAAAAAATCTTGCTTACTGGTGATAGTGGAACTGGCAAGTCAACTTTATTTAAATTAATTTTAGGTAAATTAACGCCCAGCCAAGGTGAGATCATTTTTTTGATCATAATGGTCCAAAATTAAATTTTGATCTTGATGAATTAGGCTATATTGCTCAAGATAATACCTTGTTTCCTGACACAATTGCCAATAATGTCACGATGTTTAATAGTGCTTTAAATAATCAAATTTCAGGTGTATTAGATCAAGTAGGTTTTACCAAGGATTTGGATAAGATGTCTGCTGGACTTAATAGTCAAATTGATTTGGATAAAGGAAATTTATCTGGAGGACAAAGGCAGAAGCTTGTGTTAGCCAGAGCTTTGATTCATCAATCACCATGGCTATTGATCGATGAAGGGACTAGTGCAATTGACAGTGCTGGGACGAAGCAAGTATTACAAAATTTATTGAATACTCCAAGTACTGTAATTATGATTGCGCACAATTATTCTACAGAATTAGTTTCAATGTTTGATCGACAAATTAAATTGACTAATCGAGGTGACGCTGATTGAGTTTCAAAGGCTTTATTAAAACTAATTATTTAAGATTTATTTACATTAATATTTTATCAGTTATTTCAGGTGTCGCTGCTATTGGTGCAGGCTACATTCAAATGTACTGGCTGACTTATATCAAAGATCGTGCTTGGGTGAAGATTTTACTTGCGACGGCTTTAATGGGGATTTTATATTTAGCTGCTCAAGGGATGATCTATTATATCCAATTTGTAATTCGAGTGCAGGAAGAAGAATATAATAAAAAGGTGCGCGCTCGTTTGGCTACACATTACTTTAGAGATGGTCAAAATCATCAAGTACCGGCCGTGCAAAATCGGATGACTAATGATTTAGAAATGATTAGAAAAAATTATTTTGATTGGTATCCAATTGTGCCGTTCTATGGCTCAATGTTTGTTGCGGCATTGGTGGCTCTACTTACAATTAATTGGTCAATCTTTTTGACTAGTGTAGTGATTGATATTGTTTCTTACTTTGTACCTAAATTAGTACAAAAGAAAATGGAACAAGCAACTAATAATGTTTCTGAGCAAAATAAGCATTATCTAGATGTTTTAGCTAAATGGTTCTCTGGCTTAGAAGAATTAAGAAGATATTTTGCTGGTGCTAAGTTATTTCAGGTAGGTGAAAAAACTTCAAGTAAAGTAGAACAGGCTCATGTTAAGCAAACGGCTGCTCAACAGCAATTAATTATTTTGAATGGGATCTGTAACATGGTAGGACAAATAATCCTGTTGTCTTTGACGGCTTTTTTGATCACTAAGAATTTAGTGATTTTTGGTGCAATTATGTCTGTCCAAAACTTTGCAGCTAATATTTCGATCGGCTTACAACAAACAATTCAGGCATTAAGTTTTATGAAATCGTCACAGGATTTAATGAAACAAGTTGATGGTGATGCTACTGTGATTGAAAAAGTTAAAGCTGGCCAAGAAGAGACACCAGTAGCATTTTCAACAAAAGATTTGGCTTTGCAGTATCCTAATGGTGAAAAACTTACTTTTCCTGATATTGCAGTTAAACCTGGCGAGAAAATCTTATTAACAGGAGATTCAGGCGCAGGTAAGTCTACTTTATTTAAATTGATTTTGGGTGAACTTAAACCTAGCACAGGCAAAATTGAATTTCAAAATAGTCAAGGTTTGACAATTAAGCCTAATATGTCAAGAATAGGCTATATTCCACAAGAGCCGAACATATTTCCGGGTACAATTAAAGAAAACATTACAATGTTCAACAAGCAACTTAATAATCAAGTAGCTCAAGTGCTTGATGAAGTTAATTTTGCGGCCGATATTAAAAAGTTTAAAGCAGGTGTCGATGAAAAAATTGACTTGGATAATTTGAATATTTCCGGAGGACAACGTCAAAAAATCGTCTTAGCAAGAGCTAAGATTCATGACAGTGACATTATTTTGATTGATGAAGGAACTAGTGCAATTGATCAGACGGCGACTATGAATATTTTGCAAAAGCTATTAAAAAGCAAGGCAACAATTGTCTTTATTGCCCATAATTTTAATAAAAAGATGCAGCAAATGTTTGATCGTGAAATTCATTTAATAAAGGAATAAAAAATCAATTAGAGAAAAGACTCCCAAATATTAATATTTTTAATCTAAGTGTATAATTTTTTGCGGTAAGTTGAATAAATAATTAAAAAGCTCAAGTCC
>NZ_PCYY01000037.1:0-8115 GCF_002553955.1 Lactobacillus sp. UMNPBX12 | reverse complement strand
AATTAAGCATGTTCATTAACTCTTGGTTAGTGAAGATGAAGTAAATATTGCCATTGTCGTCAACCCAATTGTTTTTAACGGAGTAGGAGAAACGATCTTTAAGGATTGCGTATGCCACCTTAGTTTCTAATTTCAGTGGCTTATACTTTTCATTGGTAAAGAAGACCATAGGAAGCTGGTAAAACTTCTCAGCATATTCTTGATTGACATTGTAATAATTCTTTTTTGGCATTTTAAAAGCCCCTTTCTGTGTGTGAAGCACTTGCAGGGGCTTTAATTAATTATTCGTGTTGCATTAAATAGAGTTTGCCCTTTGACCAAGGGAAAACTTGTTGTATAATATTATCAAACGAAATATTAATCAAAGCACCTGCCCGAACTACCAATTCTGTAAGTGCTTTTTTTATTGATTTAGGTATATTATACCAAATTACCAAAGGCGATGGAACCCACGTTTGTGCGATTCTATCGCCTTTTTGCTACCAAAAAAGCCGCCCCGAAGGACGGCTTTGGTCTGTTAATGCATTACTTTTAACGCTTAAGCATTTCATTTAGTTCATGTAGGACTAAGTGAAGTTCGTGCAAAAACAGAATAGTTAGGATTGAGAAAATTACTTCTTGCATGATATTGCTCCTTTCTAGCTTTTTACAGCGATGTAGGGGCATAGACATGCCAAATTTATTTTACCATGTTATAATAATTATAGGATTGAGGAAATGTTCTTGCGTGAGTAAGGACATGTCTAAGGACGGCGGTCAACTGACCGCTTTTTTTGTTACCTGGAAAGTTTGTGAATTTTGTAAATATGCAAAAATAAAAAGCCCATAAAATGGGCTTTTTGAATTGTGTACGATTTTATTTCACAAAGTCAAAAATCGCGTCCTGGTGGAAAATCCAGTAAGCATGCTATTTTACTATTGCTTTCATTAAAATTACTATTTTAATGAGTAGTACAATTTAGGTATCAGGAATAGCCTGTAGCTTTGACTGGCTGACCGAGCCGATAAGGAGAGACGCGTCCGCAGGCGTGGCTCGACCGGCGCAGGGCAGACACGGCATTGCGGAGGGCTATTCCTGATACCCTTATATCTTTCATGGAACACAAAAATGCACCAGGTACAGGTGCATTTTTTGTTATTTCAAGGATATAAGGCTTTTGTGCATGGTGCGGCTTCGCTTTGGCAACGACCACATGGGAAGTCTCCTCAATAGCGAGTAAGCCAATCGCCCACTTTTATTAGAAGGATGGGATAGTGAGCGATTGTCTTACTTAAGGCTATTGAGGAGCCTTCCTGTCTACAACCGCGCGGCACTACGCCGCACCATGCACAAAAGCAAACTAAGCAATGCGGACTACTTGTCCGGCAAATATGCGATCTTCTGCTATCGCCCGATTGAGTGCGAGCAAATCAACTACAGGCATGCCATGTCTGCGTGCAATTGAGTACCAGGTATCACCAGGTTGTGCCACATAGTCAAAGTCGACCAAGGAAAGCTGATAGCCGCTGTCGTCAGTGTAGAAGCCATAATAATCATAGGCTAGATACTGTACATCGCCTTCCACTTCATCAGTATAAACCCATGTGCCAGCTTCCGGGACGCCTGAAGCCTTGGCACCACAATTAATAATGGTTAAATTAATCATTTTCGGCAGTTTAGACAGATCATACAAGCCATCATCTAGGTCACGCTTGAAGAAGGCTAGATCAATGCAGGAGCGGTCGTGGTAACGAGAGAGTAAATCGATCATTTCGATAATCCGTTCTTCACGATTCTTGCAGAATCTATCGCTGTTTATCAAAAGGGTAATTTTGCTCTTACTGGTGTAATAGAGCTTTACCAAACGCTTGGTAAAAGCAATGACATCATCAATATGCTCATGAAGGTCAGTAATCATAAAAGCATGTGTGGTCATTTCTGCCCTACGGGCTAGGTCAGTGTGGATAGTCGCAAATTTGTGATAGTCAAAACCGGACACATGGAGACACACGCTTACGGTGGTAATTCCTAGTTTCTTTAGATGCTCATAGTGTTCTGGCGTGGAGGTGGTAATCGCTGAACAATAAGCCATTCTAGGGTAATTTTGGGTAGTTACTGTTCTTGGTGGAGTTTGAATTGTAGTAGTCATTTGTGACATTATGCTGGAGTTCCTTCCTTTTGTAAAAATTGTGTAATTGCGTCTTTATGCTTCTGTGAGAGCCTTTTTGAGCCTTCGACTAGAATTGATCTAAACCAGGCTAAATCACCCTCATGAGCCTCTAAAATAGCTGAAAGCGTTGGAGAAATTTGACGGTCGACCCAAGAAATCATGTCTTCGATTGTTTTATCTTCTTTTTCAATTGTGAGCTGTAGTTTTTCGACATTTGATAAAAGTTCACTCCACCAAGGAGCCGTGGGCCATCTGGCTTGATTTCGATCAGCTATCGGCAAAATAAATCGTAAGTACTGTTTGAGGCTTCCTCTCAGCACGTAGCCTGGAGATTTATGACCATTTATCATGTGATCTACCAGTTTTTTCGCGCGATCTTTGCGATAAACCATTTCAAGGCGTGTCCATTTTTCAGGAATATCTTTCTGATCTGAATTAATCTTACGCTCTAGCGTCTTGTCATATACTCGGCAAAAAAGATCTGAAGCCTGAGAGCCGAAATACATCGTCCTACCTAAAAATGCATTGGTCGACGTTTGTCTTGACGTGACTTCGTCCCATTTACTCCAGCGAGAGGTAAAGTGCCCTTTGATCGCGGCATCGTGAATTTTGTCATAACTGACTATTTTTGATTCAAAATCATCGACTGCCAGGTCAATTCTCGTAAAATTCACGCGTTCATGTGCTGAGAGGACGCGGATAAGGTGCATTAGATCATGCTTTGCGGAGTATTGTCTGCAGCCTTGTCCTGTAATCATGACGTGTATGCCGCTCTGCGGGTTGATTTTAGTATCCAGGTCAACAACATCAGAATTGGCGGTAAACATGACGAAAATACTGCCACCTTGCCATTTGAGTTGATTATGGTACCCGAATCTTCCCTTGGCCAACGGTGAAAAATCCATCCAACCAAGATCTAACGTGTTAAGCACCTTGGGTAATTGAGTGTTAAGCACGGTAAACTCTAGCCAGTCAATTTGTACTTTTAACATTGTCTCTATCCTTTTTTTCTGCATTCATGTATTTATTACCCCCCTATTAGTAATAGGGGGTGTTAAGTACGAAACTCTTCTTTTTCTTGGGGCTAGCCCCAACCCCCACGCTCGCCGCTAGGCAAGGAAGCCAACTTTGTTGGTTTCCTTGTTTATAGCTTTAAAGCGAAAAAAGCTGTCAACTCCTTATCCTCGGACTTTGCAAGTCCTGCGGTACCGTTGACAGCCTATTAGTTGTAACTATATTAAGCAGCCATGGCAGGATCCATAGTCACTGGTCTGTTAGGATCGTGTAAAAAGTGAGTAGAGCCTACTACGACAGTATGATGATATCTAACACGTTTAGTGTCTTCATCAATTGATGTTGATACCTGGAGACGACCAGTACAAAGCACCTGACGCCCCTTGCCACAATGTTGGCAGATTGCTGATGCTAATTTGTCAAAGGCAACACAACGGATGAAATCAGCCTCATCTTTATTGTTACGTCTAGGTACAGCTACAGTAAACCATGCATATGCGCGTCCTGCTGCGCTTTGCTTCAATTCAGGTGTATCAGTTAATCTTCCAAGTAATTTAATGTCGTTCATCTCTAATCTTCTCCTTCAACATTCTTTAAATTAATTTCTGGTAAAAATGATGACATGTCTACAAGCGCAGATTGCGCGTAGTGGGCAGTCATTCCTAATGATTTGTGTCCTAAAAGGTACTGGACAGTCGTGAGTGGTACTCCTCGCTCTGTTAAAAGCGCCGCAAATGTATGCCGCAATAGGTGACAATGAAAACTAATTCCTGTAGTCTGCGCAAATTGAGTCGCATAGCCTTGGATAGTTCTCTTCGATATTCTGAAAAGTGGCCGATTATCGATTTCAAGTTCTGCACGATACTTCCATACAATCTCCGCTGCTTGTTTGTCGATAATCGGGATACATCGATCACTGCCCCACTTAGCATCTTTAATATCAATGTATACGACTTTGCCACGTAAAGTGACATCGGACGCACGCAAGTGAGCTGCCTCACCTACTCGACATCCTGAACCGTATAATAGCCAAAATACAGCTCTTGCGTTGGGTTGTAATCCGTCAATGTAACTTTTGAAGATCTGCAGCTCTTCATTGGTTAAACGTTTAATACGTCTATTTTTTACATTTTTGGGATAATCACCAGGACTAATAATCACGCTATCCATGTAGCCTTTTTGGTTTGCCCATAAAGAAAATACCCTAATTGCAGACAATTTACATCTGACAGTTGTAATTTTCTGACACTTTTTAAAAAGTGCTTTGGTAAATTCGGACACATCCTCATGAGTTATCTGGTCAATAGGTCTATTCTTATAGTTTAAATATCGACTAAACTCATTTAATCGTTGCTTATATTCTCTTAAAGTCCCTTCAGCACGCCCTTCCAGGCGCATTTCCTCTATGAACTCATTTATGATTTTTTTCATCGATTGCATAAATATAGAAATTGGTCGTGTGTCTACAATGAATCTTTGCCAGTGGGCCGAATTGCTTCAGATAGCTTGATAACAGCATTTGTAAGCCCATCCAGCTTAGTTTCTATGCGCATTATCAGCAAAATTGCGATTGCCACCCCAGCAGCTTGATCCATAATCATCTTAAAAATGTCCATATCTTATCCTTTCCGGATAATCTCACCCATGTTTGAAGCACAAACCTTGCATAAATCGAGCGATCCGACCAGCATATTTGAGCTCTCAGCGTTTTTAACATCCAAGCGGTAGCTGACATCCTTAACCCGACTGCAAAGCTCACATTTACGATATATGGGCTGAGCATATCCTACTAAATTTAGATAGTCCTTCATTTTCTCTCCTTACAAAAAACGGGAAGGGAACCAAATCCCTTCCCTTAAGCATTATTCAGCTTTTGCATCTGATGCAAAGATATCGTCAGTTTGAGTGGTGTAGTACTCAGCACCAACAACCTTAGCGTAGATAGCTACGCCGTCTTTTTCAAAGGCTGCGGCATCAACGATCTTTTGCATAGCAGACTTAACAGTTTCAGCTGAAAGATCCTGCTTAGGATATCTAACAGTGATCATGCTAGTTTTGTCTTCTGCAGTCTTAAACTTTAATTTTAAAACCTTCTTCATGGTCTATTCTCCTTTCTATGATTAAGCTTGTGGGACAACACGTGAGTTGTCTACTGCATAGATTTCATCACATGATGCGTCAAAAACATCTGTTAAAGCTTCGCTTACTGCATAAATTGCATCTGGTGTTGCTCCATCCTTCAAATTTTGAAGGGTAAAGTTATACTGGCCGCCCTTAGCAAGCTTAGTTCCCATCACAAATTTAGCTTTTCTGTCTACTAATTCTGCGGTTTGTGCCATTTTAGTCACTCCTTTTTCTTAGATTGATTTCTGTTAAAGGTCGAGAGTGTGAAACTCGAAAATTACTTGCGAAAGCATCAAAAAAAGCAATGATGCTTTCTCTGCGATTACTTTCTTCGCGATACATCATTGCTTAGTTTCTTTTCTTAAATTTATGTCTTTCTTGATGTGGTTTTATTATAACAAATAGTTATGCTTTGTGCAAAGCCATAATTAAATAGAATTGTATTACTCAATAATTTTTGAAATAGCCAATGGCTGATAATCTTTATATGCCTGCAACATTGCTTTAACAATCTGAGAGTCAAAATCAGTATCCAATTTTTCATTCAGTATCTGTTTGAAATCTGTAAAACTAATTTTGTCCTTCTGTCTGAGAATATCCAAAAATAGCTTGTCAATTTCATCAGATTGTTTTGAAGAAATCCCATAGTACAAGAGAAATGCTTCTCTATTAGGTGGGAAATCCAGTTTATCAATACAATCACGCAAAACGGATCTCATCAAATACAGTGTATATGTTAATTCATCAGATTCATGCATTTTAGACCAACAACTCCAGACCTAATCTAATCCAATATGCTAATGTTCTAGCGGTACTTGGGTTAACATGTGATGCGATTAATGCACTAGCAATTTGATCTTGAACTGCCTTAAATGATAAATCTTCCCATCTTGAAAGTTTTCTTAGCGTGGGAGTAACTTTATTGAGAACATTTCCAACTTCTACAGCAGCTTTTCTTCCTGCCACTTTTCCTACGGCACTAACTAATTTATTTCGATTTTTTAATACTGCTTTAACTGCAACCTTAGCACCTTTTCCCCAACCAATTTTTGATTCATTTAATGATTGTTCATTCTGAAAAGAAATACCATTGGTTGGTACTTGAAAAGTCTGTGTACTGCTATCAGAAGCCGTTTGAGTCGAAGAAGATGTCACTTCGGCAGCTTGCACACTATTTGAAACTACTTCAGCAGTGGGAACACTTAACAGAAGCGTTACTAATGACGTGAATACAACCTTTTTCAATTTCATTATTCTCACTCCTTATAAAACGCAAACATACTAAATGTTTACAAAAAATAATAATACCTATTGCTTTATTCCAGAATAGGCTTGTTTCAATTTGTTTATCATTTTATAAAATTAGCATTAAATGCCAATAGTTAATACACATTTTTTTATCATTTTTAGTTAATCTATCTAAAAATCCAACTATACCAGTGTTTATCAGTCTTTTTATCTGAATCTAACTTCTCAGAGCTCGTCTCATCACTGTCTTTATGCATTAGTTGTGGTTTATCAGCGAGATTTAATTTCTGTGCCTGGTCAGCTAATCTATTAGCTGTATCTATCTGTTGATCTTTAATAGCCAGCTGTGATTTTAAGAATTCCACTTCTTCAGATAGTGCCTTAATGCGCGCATTTTTTTCCTGCATCAAAGCTTCCTTTGCATCTGGCTTAGTATCTCTATTATCATGGGCTTTCTTAAAGTCTTCTAACACTTGTGCAGAGTATAAAGGTGCATTACCTTTCATCTGTGCATTTTTAATTTTATGCTTAGCCAGCCAACGAGTAATTGTTGAACGATTATAGCCTGTAGACTTTGCAATATCAGCGACTGTGTAGAATTTTTTAGACATAATTTTCTCCTTTTGTTTGCACTAGCGCGCATTGATGCACGCATATATTAATTGCTGATAGCTTCTCTTTTTTCTAGAATTTCATCCGCGTAATTCTGGAACATATTCTTATAAGCTCCAAAGATGTAATTTTCGATATTAACTTTTTTACCTTCGTCATATATTCTTCGCGTCCGATTAAGTACCCGTCTCATCGTATTGCTGATTTCTTTTTGTAGTTTATGAGGCTCGATTCCCATTTCATTGAGGAACTGAATATCACTTGAACTTAACTTACGATTACCATCAATATTCAAAACAGCTTCAGCATATTTTATATTTTGCTTTTTTAACTCCTTAACAACACTGTTCTTAGCATTAAGAACGATGCCAGTTATTCTAGCCAAATCTTTAGGAGTTTTAACCCACATACTTAACAGTTTATAAGTATCTTGGTTAAAGATAACTGTGTCTTTTGTATCAGTTTGAGTGTAGTAGTTAGCAGCATTTTTTACTAAGTCTTTATTTTGTGCATCGATTTCTGCAGGAGTGTAATTACTTGGGGAGAAATCTAATTGAGTATTTTCCTGTGTCTTAATTGTATCTTCAGAAGAAGTATAGTATAGATAGGGTTCGATTTTCGAACTTCCTTGTGGCTGTAGGGCTGAGGCCCCGTTTTCCGGAAGTTCGAAAATCGAACTTCCTTGTGGCTGTAGGGCTGAGGCCTTGTGGTCTGGAAGTTCGAAAATCGAACTTCCTTGTGGCTGTAGGGCTGAGGGGTCATTGTGGTGTGAAATTAGGTACACATCGTCGGCATTTACTTCTGGTCGGAGCAAATATAATCTATTAGGTTGATTCAATCCAATTCTTTTTTGCTCAAGTAAATTTGCTTTTTCTAGTTCCTTTTTGATCTTAACTACTTTTTCCTTAGCGCAATTAAGCATGTTCATTAACTCTTGGTTAGTGAAGATGAAGTAAATATTGCCATT
>NZ_PCYY01000036.1:0-8273 GCF_002553955.1 Lactobacillus sp. UMNPBX12 | reverse complement strand
AATAAAAAAGTCAATCAACGAGAGAGATTATTTACACAAACTTCTTGACAGTCTCGGTGCTATTATTACAGCATAATATTATTCAATGAAAGAAGGGTTTAGGTTGCGCTTTTAATCTTGTAATTAGCATCATAGTCCAAATAGTAATTTATATTATGGAGAGACTATGTACTTTTAGCAGGATTAAAGCCTAGGCCTTCGATTATTACAATTCATTTTCGTAAGGAGAGAGTCTATGCTTGCTAGAAGTATGGGCTCTTTTTGTGCGAGGTGGTTGGATGAGTAATCTTAAGATTAGTAGGTTATCTTTTGAATATGAAGACAGCAATAGATATATTTTTAAAAATCTTAACCTAGACCTTGATACTGATTGGAAACTAGGTTTGATTGGTCGAAACGGAAGAGGTAAAACTACTTTTTTAAACTTACTGCGAGGTAAGTATTGTGGAACTGGTCAAATTCAAGGTAATGCCAGCTTTTCATATTATCCTGTAAAAATTCAAAATTCTAAAAACATTACTTTTTATGAGTTACAAGATCAGGTTGCCTTTGAACAATGGAAGCTGGAACGAGAGTTAACTCTAATGAATTTAGATCCTGATTTATTATGGCAGCCTTTCAATACCTTGAGTGGTGGTGAGCAAACCAAAATTTTGCTAGCTTTATCATTTACAGATCAAGATTCTTTTCCTCTAATTGATGAACCAACTAATCATCTAGATGAGACAAGTCGTAAACAAGTAGCAGAATATTTAAATGGGCATGATCAAGGATATATTGTAGTCAGTCATGATCGAGATTTTTTGAATCAGGTAACTGATCATATATTAGCGATTGAAAATACAGCGATTCATTTGTATCAAGGAAATTATTCAACATATGAGGTAACTAAAAAAAGGCGAGATGATTTTGATCGTGAGAAAAATAAAAAACTTACAGAGCAAGTAAAAAAACTAAATCAAGAAAAGGTACAATTCCATAATTGGGCAGCTAAAATAGAGGCACGTAAGAAATTAGGAATGAAAACACAGCATATCATCAATCGTCGAACTAGATTAAATAAGGGAGCGATCGGACATCAAGCTGCAAAGATGATGAAGAAGTCGATTAATGCACGCAATCGCATGGATAAAAAGATTGCAGAAAAAGAAGGGATGCTAAAGAACATTGAGGCTGTTCCCTCTCTAACTATGAATTTTCAAGCAGACTATCATCGTGAGATTTTGCAACTTAATGATCTTAGCTTGCAACTAAAAAATAGTAGAGAACTATTTAAAAGCTTGACTTTGTCTTTGAATAATCATGAAATTATTGCTATTGAAGGTAAAAATGGTTCTGGAAAGTCAACATTAATTAAGTATTTACTGGGTATCTCTCAAAATCTAATTGCCAAAGGTAATTATGAGCTAATTGAAAGTTTGAAAATCTCTTATTTACCACAAGAATTTGTAATGTATAGCGGGTCATTAAAAGACTTTGCTAAAAAATATCATTTGTCTTATGAAGCTTTGTTGAGCAATCTTAAGAAAATGGGATTTGCGCGTGCTGATTTTACAACTAGAATTGAAAAAATGAGTATGGGACAACAGAAACGAGTAGCTTTGGCTAAGTCATTGACAGAACCTGCTAATTTATATTTATGGGATGAGCCAGCAAATTATTTAGATGTATTCAATCAAGATCAATTAATTAAGCTTCTTAAGAGTGTGAAGCCAACGATGTTACTAATTGAGCATGATCCTTACTTCATTACATCGGTAGCTGATCAGCAGATTAAATTAACAAATTAACTAGGTATTTCTATAAAATAATCTTATTAGGAAAAGTAAAATTGTAAGATATATTGGTTGGAAAGTCCGATTATCATAGGCAAATAAGCTATAGAGGTGATAAACATGAAAAATGAATTTTGTCACGATGAAATGAAATGTCAGAAAAATTGTCCTTGTGCAGATAAGGATGGCATTTGCCACTGCAAAATGGTAAATAGTAAAGAATGTGTTTGCAAGAGTCATTGTAAGGAACAAGAAAAGTAACAAAAGAGCGCCAGTAGATTTAGTTTAAGTTTACTGGCGCTCTTTTAAATAAAAATCACATAATTTTGTTGCGTTTAACTGGAAAAAGAAATGAAATAACTGGAACTATTAAATAAAGAATCATTGCTAGTTTTGCATTGAATAATGACAGAATGATCAATATTACATTTAAAAATAAAGTAACCGTCATTTTTCTAATAAAGGAGCGGCTAATAATAATTCGCATGATTTGGGAATAGCGCGCAGTATTTTTAGCACCAAAATATTGGATTAGATATTCTAAGATTTTGGCAATTAAAAAAACAATCCCAAAATTGGCTACAGCGAAAGAAGAATTTTCAGCCATAATCCATTTAGTCATGACTGGCAGAAGTGATAAATCCGCTAGAAAAAAGAAGTCTAGAATGGCAATCGCTTTTGAAGGTTTGAAAATATAGTATGAAAAAGATAAATGTAGATCATACCAGAAATCTGCCACAATAAAAAAGTGATTAAAAAGACAGCAATGTTGCTAATGAATTGCTGATAATGAATTTCATGCAGAGCAGGTTGAATTTCTAAAACAATAATTGTAATAATAATGGCCATCACTCCATCGTTAAAGGCTTGTAGATGTTCACGTAGGCTTTCAGGTTCTTTCTTTTGGGCCTCAGCTAATTCTTTTTTGACATTTTTTAATTTATCTTTTTCTTGGTCTGAGAACTGATTAAAATTGTGTTTTCTGGGATTTCGTGGCATGGCTATTCCTCCAATTAAATTAATTTATTAATCAATAATTACTTTAGCATAATTTTTCACAATCAAGCTAAAAATTGATTCTTACAAATTAATATCATAATTTGCTTTTTGGACAAATATAAAGCATGATAGACAGTAATCAAATATTAGGGGGGATTAGTTTGAAAAAAATAATAGCTAAGCCTGTTGGAATGTTTGAATTATTCTATGATTTAGTTTTCGTATACGCAATTTCTCGAATTACTGCAATGATTCATCATCCTGTTAATGGCAGTATTCCTTTAGTTACTTTTCTTCAATTTTTATTGGTTGTAATTGTAGTAATGCAAATTTGGCTTTATCAAGTTATCTATTTTAACCGATATAGCAAAAACAGATTTTTAGATATTGGCGGTTTAGTTTTAAATATGTTTGTAGCAGTTTATCTGGCTAACAATATTAATACTGAATGTCGATTTAGTATTCGTAATCTGTTAACATTGCTACTAATTTTTGCACTAGGAGTAAGTTACTTATGGGTTGTGATAAAATCTAAAATAGGTATTTCAATCTGCCTATTAATTTGGAATTTGTTATTTTTCTTAGAATTTTATATTAAAGGCAATAAAAATGAATTCAGATGATCAATTTATCAAGTGGGCGACAGATTTACAAAGTTTAGCTCAAGCAGGATTGCATTATGGTCATGATGTATTTGATCATGAGCGCTATGAAAAAATCCGTAAAATTGCAGGCGAAATGATGGAGCTAGGACAGGACTACCTAAAGAACAAATTAAAACACTCTTTTTGGGTGATGAGGGCTATCAAACACCTAAGATTGATACGCGAGCAGCAATTTTTAAGGATAATAAAATTTTGCTTGTCCGTGAAAAAATGACTCAGGAATGGTCATTGCCAGGCGGCTGGAATGATTATGACCAAACTACAGCACAAAATTGTGTTAAAGAGGCATATGAAGAAGCAGGTAGAGTAGTTAGACCCGTCAAAATTATTGCAGTTCAAGATCGTAATCATCATAATAAACCAATTTTGGCCACCAACATTACGAAGGTATTTTACTTATGCAAAGAAATTAGTGGTGAATTTAAGCCGAACGATGAAACTGATGTCTGTGATTATTTTACATTAGATAATTTGCCGAAGTTGTCGCTGGGTCGAAATACTGAGGAACAAATTGCTATGTGTTTTGCTGCAAATAATGATCCTAATTGGCAGACTCAATTTGAATAGAAAATTTGAAAAATAAATAAAAAAGTTGTTGACAACGATTATATTTTGATTAAAATAATTATTAACAAATTTAATAAATCTGAAAACAAAGAGAAAGAAGAGTAATTTAGGCTTAATTTACAGCGAGTCTCGTTAGGTGTGAGGAGATAAATCCTAAGTTTAAATGAAAATCACTTTCGAGTTCTATTTCTTAACTTAAAGTAAGAGGTAGTGGGAGCACCCATTATAGTGCCTACGTATCGTCAAGTAATTGACTGTACGTGAAAGGTATTGCTAGCAATAGTGATATAAATAAAGGGTGGTACCACGCTCAAAGCCTCCCTCAGTTGCAATTTGCAGCTGAGGGCCTTTTTTGTTTATCAGGGATGTTTTGGAGGAGAGAAAATGACAGATCATACATCGAAAAAACTTACATGGAAAAATTATCTCGTTGTTGCTTCCTTGCTGTTTGGATTATTTTTTGGGGCTGGTAACCTAATCTTTCCATTACATTTAGGACAACTAGCTGGAGCAAATTGGGGAACAGCTGCAGTTGGCTTTTTGATCACAGGGGTTTTATTACCATTATTATCTGTATTAGCAGTAGCAATTACTCATGCAAACGGAGTATACGACATCGGTAAGCCGCTGGGTGCCGGATTTGCAGTAGTATTTATGGTTTTAATCCATGCCACAATCGGACCATTGTTTGGTACCCCAAGAACTGCAACCGTTTCTTTCACAGTTGGTATTGCACCATTTATGCCGAAGAATATGCAAAGTTCCGCTTTACTTGTTTTCTCAGCTTTATTCTTTTTAGCTGCTTTTGCTTTTTCTTATCATCAAAATAATATCTTGTCTAACGTTGGTAAGGTATTAAATCCATTATTCTTGGCATTGTTATTCCTAGTGTTTCTTGTAGCTTTTGCTCGTCCGTTGGGTAATCCACAAACTGCAGCAGTAACTGCTGCTTATAAGCATGGAGCATTAGTAAATGGCTTCTTAGAGGGTTATAACACAATGGATGCCTTAGCAGGCTTAGCCTTTGGGGTTACGGTTGTTACAGCTGTTCGTGGCATGGGACAAAAAGATGCTAAAAGTGTTTCAAAAGTTGTTGCTAAATCAGGTGTCTTGGCCGTTTTAGCAATCGGTTTTATCTACTTGTTATTGATCTTAATGGGTGCAATGTCTCTCGGACGCTTTGCAGTTTCTGATAACGGTGGGGTAGCCTTTAACCAAATCGTTAACGTTTATGGCGGTGTCTTTGGTCAAGCTTTACTTGCATTCTTATTGACAGTTACCTGTTTGACTACTGCAGTTGGTTTGGTTGCTGCTTTTGCGCAAGACTTTCATAAGCATTTTCCTAAGGTAAGTTACCACGTTTGGTTAGCACTTAGTTGTTTGGCATCATTCTTAGCCGCTAACTTTGGTTTGGATCAAATCATTTCATGGTCAACACCGATGTTAATGTTCTTATATCCTTTATCCATGGTTTTGATCTTGCTATCAGTTTGTTCACCATTGTTTAATAAGGCAGGTGTAGTTTACTTTTTCGTAATCCTATTTACTGTTGTACCAGCTTTAGGCGATATGGTAGTTGCTTTTCCAAGTGTGGTTAGTCAAAGTTCATTTGGTTTAGCAGTGGCTTCACTTAGAAGTCATTTGCCACTTGCCAGCATGGGTTTATCATGGTTAGTGCCAGCACTGGTAGGTTTAGCAATTGGTTTAGTTGTATATCATGTTAGAAATAAAAAGACAGTACCGGTTTTAGAAAAAGACTAAAATTTGTGTATTTTAGATGAAGGCAGTGATTGCCTTCATTTTTTTGCTTCTGAGATGAATAGTTGTGAATAGACATGATAAAATTAAAATGAAATTATTTTAATAAGGAGAACCACATGCTTCAAGTACGATACGGTATTAACTTAGCACCAGAAATTAAAGAAAATAAGATTGATATTATTAAGAATGAGCCTTTTACTGTTTGGGATGCAGGTATAATAAATATTCAAAAGCAAAAGTACTATTTATTAGTTGAAAAAGACACTAGTTTTCCAATTTTATTAACTAAACTTGATGCTAAGCTATTTAATGATGTTTTTGCTAATGCGATTAAAAGCTATGACTTTATTTTGTTTAAACAGCAACAAAAATTAGTTTCAGCGGTAAAGTCCAAGCAAATGTCTTTTTACGATACTAAAAGCCAAGCTAATTTAATGCTAGAAAAAATTCGTAAACTTATAGAGGATAATCAAAACGAATATTTAAATTTGATTGATGTTGTAAAAGATGAAAAGAATATGGTAGATAAGCTAACTGTAATGTCAGCGGCTATTTTTGCCTTGGATAGTCAGATTGGACAAAATTTTATTTCTAAGATGATTGATGAGGTTAGTACGTATTTCCCTATTAAGCCGCAAAAACCAAATCGAAGATATAAGTATATTGACTTAGTGCCAAAATTTGAAGATTTCTCTAATTTTGAAAAATATGAAAATAAACCAGTAAAAGGCAATGAAAAGATTGTTGCTAAAATTAAAGAAAATAATCAGAAACTCATTGATCAATATGCTAAATATGTACCAGCAGGAATAGGATATCTCCAACCTGATCAAATGCTGCCGGATTATCTAAATCATTATTTATTACGTAATAAGATCCATTTAGTTACTAATGATTTAGGAGAAGCGATTTCTTATTTATGGATTATGATATCTAACAATAAACTACATCCGCTAGAAATAGAGCAGATTACAAATACTTTGAAAAATTTCTATGTATTTTTGAGTAGAGTAGGTCTTATTCGTAAAACTGATAGTAAAGAAATAGGGATGAATATTGACTGGGTAGTTGAAGAAATTAATTCATACTCCGATCAAAGCCTGGATGAGGATTTGATAAACGATATGATAGCGGCAATTGAAGCAAATCCGAAAAAGATTTTGGAACTTGAAGATTTAGATCTGTCTTCTCAGGATTTGTCTAGAATTTTAGAAGGCTTGCGAAAAGATCTTGAGAGTCATGATAAAAAGCAGAAAATACGAAAAAAGACAATTTTTGAAAATCAAACTCGCAATCTAGCTACCTATGAAATTAGAGTAAAACTAAAGTCTTTTAAACCATCTACTTGGCGTAGATTTATTATTAGTGGCAATACGTCAGTGAAAACATTAGAAGTTGCTATGCTAGATATGTTTAATGCAGATTTTGGACATATGTTTGATTTGCTGAATAAAAAAACGCAGGAACGCTTTGAAAATGCAGAAAGTATCGCTGAAGCGAAAGATTGGGATCCGGCTACAGGCATAGATTATGAAAAAGCTAAGGTTTCGTATTTTGAAAAGAGAGATAAATTATTATTAACTTATGATTATGGCGATAGCTGGGAATTCGAAGTAGATATTAAGAACATCACTACTGATCAAGCAGCTCCTAAGTGTCCAAAGATACTTTCTGGAAAAGGTTATGGAATAATTGATGACATTGGTGGTGTATGGTCTTTGCAAGATTATTACGATACGCCTAAAGATAAAGTAGATCCTGAAATGATTGATTGGTTAATGGGTGGAGAAGCAATTGATTTAGATAATTTTAATAAGGAAGAACTTAATCAAAGAATGGAACAATATAAGAACTAAAGAAAAAAAGATTACCTTAGCATATGTGTATGTACTGAGGCAATCTTTTTTAAATTTTACAGCAACTTTTTTAATTCATTTACAGCAGTATTATAATCGGGCTCATGAGTAATTTCATCAACAATTTCACGATAAACGATTTTACCGTTAGGCTCAAGAATCCAAACACTGCGTGCTAATATTCCAGATGCTGGTATTAGTAAGCCAGTTGCTTTACCAAAAGATAATTTTTCATCAGACATTAATTGCATATTTTTAACACCTTCAGCCGCACACCAATTTTGCTGGTCTTTGATGGTATTAGTTGAAATAGTTAAAAAGTTAACGTCAGGAAACTGATCCATTGTTTGGTTAAAAGTTTTAGTTTGAATGCTGCAGACAGGTGTGTTGATATCTGGTACAACACTGATCAAAGTATTTTTACCTAATAAACTATCTTTAGTAGCTTCTTGCTTATTTTTGTCTAAAACTGTAAAATTAGGCATTTCATCGCCAACCTTAGGTGGCATACCAATTAATTGAACTTCTTTTCCTTTAAAAGTAACTTTCATGAAATTCCTCCTTTTATTATCTTTTAACTTAAATATAGCAAAGTGAGACTGTAAAATAGTTTGTGTAAGGATGAATGATTCCTTAAATTTATTTCTTTA
>NZ_PCYY01000035.1:0-8818 GCF_002553955.1 Lactobacillus sp. UMNPBX12 | reverse complement strand
TCGAATAAACAAACTAAAAAGACAATCAACACAGATTTAATTTATATAATACGAGAAGGTGACAAAGTGAAAAGAAAAATAATTCGAATATTACTTTTCATTCTTGGCGGGATATTAGGGTTACTACTTCTGTATAAACTCTATTTAAATTACCGTCCTGAATTGAATTTATTACTTCATTTTGATCACCATAATGAAGAAGTACTCGTTAACATGGTCCGTAGCCATGGTATTGAAGACTTAGCCTTTTTATTTTTACTTAATGCGATCTGTGTAGCAATTCCTGGCTTATCCAACGGAATCTTTTGTGTTCTCAACGGAATCCTTTATGGCCCTGCCTGGGGATTTATTGTTAATTGGATCAGTGACATTTTAGGCCAAATAATTTTAATGGAACTTTTGCAAAAACTCTATGACATGAAAAAGATGTCTAACAGTAAAGTTTATAAGTTATTGACTGGATTAAAATCACCAATGCTTGGATTAATTATTGGATATATGATTCCATTTATTCCGAGTGCGACAGTTAGCTATGTCAACATTATGATTAATAAGGGGCAACGTAAAAAACAGCTAATACCAATCATTATCGGTGTCATCCCCTTCGCTTACTTATATGCTTATGGTGGCGATTCAATCTTGCACTTAGACGGACCACGATTGATTAAAGTTGTAATCTCATTCGTTGTCATCGCTTTAATTGCAGTAGCTATTTTGCTTAGTCTGAGAGCAATCAAAAAGCGTACAAAAAAAGCTTGAATTTACTCAAGCTTTTTTATTATGCCTAGCATATTTAAACTAAGTTAGCTTCTTCTAACAGTTCTTCGACCCAAGTTCTCTTGATTTTCTTCATCCCTGTTTTGAGAGCTAACTTCTCAGGTAATGGCATCTCTTGATCAACTAATTTCTTCTTGTCAGACATGTAGTACATCGCACGAAGCAATTGACGAATATCATAAATTGAGTCAAATACTTCAGGTACACCACGGTCAACGTTAAGCAATGTATAAACAGCTTCCATGGCAGTTCTGACAGAATATTCGGTGGTAAAGACAGTGTCTCTAGTTGGTGATTCGGCAAAATTGCCAATAAAGGCAATATTAACTGATCCTTCTGGAACAACATCTGGACGGTCCCCATCATGACGAGGCATAAAGTAACTAGTGATATATGGCATGTAAACTGGTACGGTATTCATATTTTCTTCACTAGCCAATTCGCTGATTTGAGTCTCTGGCACGCCTAAGTGATAAAGCATTTCTTCAGCAATTTCTTTACCAGTACAGTCAACGACTCTCTTCTTGATGTAATTACCCTCAGTATCAGAATACAAAGCATAAATCCAAACAACGATTTGATCTGGATTCTGGCTCTTAAAGTGAGGTTGACGGTGAATGGTAAAGCTAAGTTCCCAATTTGAGTCAACAACAGTGATAATTCCACCAGTATTAACTTTACCATCGTAAAGGCTGCGCTTAGTCAAGCGTTCAAAGTATGGAGCTATTTTCCTGTTTTCCAAGGTAGCTGTAGCTGATACGAACCAACTACGCTCTGGCAAGTTTTCACAGAAGACATCTGGATGACCAAAGTCAGGATCTTGTTTAGCCAAATTTTCCCATAATTTCCATGAAGAGCCCTTGTCGTGAGTAATTGGTGCTGGGGTATTTTGATCACCATAAGTAGAACTTTCAGTGATTGAACCGTTAGTCACAAAGACAATATCATCTGGGGTTAAATCAATATCACTTTGCTTACCATTCTTGGTCATCACGATCTTCTTGGCAACCTTTTGCTTGCCCTCATGATCAACAACCACGTTATCAACGTGACAATCATATTCAAATTGAACACCGTGATCTTTTAAATATGCCAAAAGTGGCTTAACCATGGACTCATATTGGTTATACTTGTTAAACTTCAATGCGGTAAAGTCAGGCAAACCATCAATATGGTGAATAAAGCGCATTGCATAACGCCGCATTTCGGCTGCTGAGTGCCATTTTTCAAAGGCAAACATTGTTGCCCAGTATGTCCAGAAATTAGTCTTAAAGAAGTCATCACTGAAGAATTCCTCAATTGTTTCACCTTGGAGTTCCTTTTCCGGTGTCATGATTAACTTCACGATTTCATTAGCGCACTTACCTAGACCATATTGACCATCACTTGGTAAGCGATCACCGCGATTATAAATTAGACGGCAATTGGATGAGTTAGGATCTTCTTTATCAAGCCAATAATATTCATCTAAGTATGATGCGCCAGGGATTTCCAAACTTGGAATCGATCTGTACATATCCCACAAACATTCAAAGTGGTTCTCCATTTCGCGGCCGCCCCGAACCACGAAACCTGCATTAGGACGCTTAGCACCATCAAGTGAACCACCAGCTACGGGTAGCTCTTCTAAGATATGAATATTTTCACCCTTCATTTGTGCATCACGAACTAAAAAGACAGCTGCAGAAAGACCGGCTAAACCACTACCAATAATATAAGCAGATTTTTTATCTACGCCTGCGGGCTTTTTGGCATCCGCAAAAGCCTCATAATTACCATTGGAATAGTACATAAAGATATCCTCTTTTCTGTATAAGTATAGTTTTTAACATTACACTTTAATTCTAAAGAAAGCGGTTACTAGGTGCAAGTTTTTTAGAAGTTTTAGCTAATAACTTTAGAATTCTTTATTAATTAGTTTCTGCCACAGTTCTTGCATATCTTTTGGATCATTCAACTCAAGTGTTTTACATTTTTGCTGGCTAAATGGATCCGGAAAATTTAAATAAAAGCAATTTAAGGCTTGGCGTGAAAACCCATCTTGAATTCCATATAAAGGATCACCATATAAGGGGTGTCCCAGATAAGCCATGTGAACACGGATCTGATGGGTTCTACCGGTAAGCAAGCGTAACTCTACCAAGCTAGCACCTGTAACCTGATCTAGGACTCGATACGCGGTTTGAGCGTCCTTTCCATCTGCCACTACCGCACGTTTAACTCCACTACCCTTTTTGCCAATCGGTTGATCAATTAAACCAGTTAACTCATTCGGAGCAAAATTGCCATGTACAATTGCATGATATTTTTTGACAAATTTCTCCTTGCCAATTTTACTAAAACGAGCATGGGCAATTGCATTTTTCCCCACCAATACTAAACCAGATGTATCTCGATCTAATCTAGTAATAACATGCGGCTTCAAATTTTTCTGTCCTTTTTGGACAAAATAACCCAACAATCGATTGACCACCGCATCATCATCTTCATAGCGTGAGGGAATTGACAACACACCTGCAGGTTTGTTAACTACAAGATAATTTTTATTCTCCAACACAATTGATACTGGATTATTCGATGGCTTTAAAAAATCATTTTTCTTTTCTTCACCACTGATAAAAATCACTTCATCCCCAGCACGCAAATTAAAGCTAGTATATCTTCTTTTATGATTTACTAAAATCATGCCATGATGGTGTTTAGCATTGTTTAACGCTTGATGCGAAAAACCATTTTTTAACAAAAAAGGACCCAGCTTTTTGGGGTCTCTTTCTTGCACAATTAGTTTAAATAAACTAGTCATTTTTTTCATTATCTCCAATAAACGCATTTTGTACGCGTGACCAAAAATGATGGTGGCCAAATTGATCAAACTGAATCGAATGCCGCGAAATTCGATATTCAATCTTCTTAGCATTACGTACATCAATTCTTGCTCCATCAACTGTCATCACAAAATGATCTGCATTAGGAACAATCGAAATCCATTGATCAGGCGCAATCACAATTGGTGATGACAAAGTTCTAAAAACTCGATTATTAATTGAAGCAATTTCAGTCATTTGCAACGCTTTTAGCCGGGGATGAATTACTGCACCACCTAGTGATTTGCCATAAGCAGTCGAACCTGTTGGTGTTGAAACGCAAAGACCATCGCCTCGAAAGTTTTCAAATAATTGATCATTAATGTACACATCGGCCTCTAATGTATGTGAAACTCTTTTAACCGCTGATTCATTGACGGCTAAATGGTAATGAGTTTCACCTGATTCAGTAAGCATCTTTATTTCTAGTAAAGGATACTTCGCTGGTTCACCCTTGGTTACTGCTAAAGCATCAACCATTTTTTCAATATCATAGTTACGCCAATCAGTATAAAAACCTAAGTGGCCAGTATGAATCCCAATAAAGCGCACAGAATCTACTTGATTTTCATAGCGGTGGAAGGCATTGATGAGGGTGCCATCACCGCCAACAGTGATCACTACATCAGGATATCTAGCATCAAAGATAAAACCTTTTTCCTGAAGCAGCTTCTTAAGCTGCGCAACTGTCTTTAACGTTTCATCATAGTTATTATGCGCTATTGTTACTTTCATAATTTTTCTTTGCCCTTATTTTTGGTAAAAATTTTCTGAGCTTCTTGGACCTCATCCTTAATTGACGACATTTCTTCGTCTAGTCTATAAGCGGCTTCAGCCGTTGATTTTAATCTAGCTGAAATGTCATCAGGATAGACACCTTGATATTTGTAATTTAAAGTATGCTCGACAGTAGCCCAAAAGTTCATTGCCATAGTTCTAATCTGAACTTCCGCAATTAATTTTTTCGGACCTTCTGGTAAGTAAACCGTATAGTTAATCACCATGTGGTATGACCGATATCCACTCGGCTTAGCATTTTGAATATAATCACGCTCCTCAACAACTTCCATATCATCTCGAGCATGAATCAAATCTACTACCTTATAAATATCGTCTACAAATTGAGTAACAATCCTAATCCCTGCAATATCTTGCATATCAGTCTCAATGACATCAGGACTAATTACTCGCCGTTTCATTTTTTCCTTGATAGAATCAACTGTCTTTACCCGGCCAATTACAAATTCAATAGGTGAATGTTCCCCCTTAGTTAAAAAGCCTTGTCTAAGGGAACGAAATTTAACCTTTAACTCGCGAACAGCTTCGTTATAAGGCCACAAGAAGTTATCCCAATCTAATTCCATGAGAAAACATTCCTTTCTTAAGCAAACAAACTCATTTTACCATATAATTAAGTTAAACAGTTCGGAGGAAAAACAGATGAGTAAAAATCGAGAAATTGAAGCAAAAATTCTTTTAAATAAAAGCGTTTATGATCAGATCACTGCCGCTTTTCCAATCAAAAGTGACTTTACCCAAGAAAATTATTATTTTGATACAGCAGATGATTTATTAAAAAATCATCAAATTAGCTTGCGTATTCGAATCTATGCTACTCACGCAGAGCAAACAATGAAGGTACCGGATCCTAATCCTGTACAAAAGAATTTCCATGAAGTAATTGAAATTAATGATGAATTAACTCACGCTCAAGCTAAAAAATTAGTAGCAAAAAAGCATTTTAAATTCACTGGTAATATTGGCGCATATCTAGATAATCATTTTGCCAATGACCAAAAAAAGCTACGTCTTTTCACCTGGAGCAAAACCCGCAGAATTTTGATGAACGGGCCACAAAACTGTGAATTAACTCTAGATGCTACGTCTTATCCAGATAACTATCAAGATTTTGAATTAGAAATCGAAAATACTAATCCTGCTTTAATTCAAACAGTATTAACTAAACTTGAACAAGAATATGACTTTGAACAAACGGCTGCTAACACTAATCAAAGCAAAATAGCTCGTGCAAGCGCTCACCAAAAATAGTATATAGAAAATAAGGCATATTTTTTGTCACTTATTTTTTTTCTTGCTAAAGTAACTAATAGTAAATCACCAAAGAGGTCGAGATTATGTTTGAGATTTTTCTATTCATCAATCCAATAGGGATTTATTGTTATAACACTGAAAAACAGATTCGTAAAACCGTTGATGAATTAGGGGTCGACGTTTGTTATCACTATATTCCAATTGCAAATGTTTGTTTAATCAATGATGATGCGATTCGCCGACGCAAAGATGACCAGAAGTTACCTGATATTAGTAATTTTTCTAGAGCAACTTATGAAGCATTAGAAAATTACCACGCGATTAGGCTGGCCTATGGCAACAAAAAAGCCCGTCAATACCTGTATGAATTACAAAAAAACTTGAGCAAAGATGCTTCCGCTTATACACCTGAGCTGCTTAAGCGGATCGCAAACAAATTACATATCAAGGATGCGGATATTCAGGCAATCAAACAAACTGATTACCTGCGTACTTCTATTGAAGAAGATCAAAAACTAGCCAACCAATGGAATATTAAAGCTACTCCTACCACCGTTATCTTTAACGAAGACAACGAGCAAAATGGAGTATTGCTAGAGGGACCAATCAATCAACAGGATTTAGTTAATCTAATGCTTCCAGATTGTCAAAAGTGTTTTTCAGACTATTTACCTGCGGAGCATCATTTACGCCTTATCTAAAGGCGTTTTATTTTTGCAAAAAATCACTAACCCGATCTCTTTCACCTGGGTTACGCCAAGTAGCAAAAACTTTATCAGGTAAATCATCAAGAGTTAATTTGCGTTCATAAAGCATCTCTCCTATTTTCAATCCTAACTTTGTTTTTTGCATAATTTGCTGGCGTAAATATTTTCTTTGAGTTGCAATGTTCAAAGAATATTCTTTTTTGAATGGCTTAAAGCGCCAAAAATCTTTTATCCCCAATTCATCAAGGACAAATGATTTACTTTGATAAACCAATTTATTAGCTACCGGTTCTTCTAAAACATTATATTTTAAGCAAAAACGATTTCTCTGTGGATTAATTTCTAAATAGTAATTCCCCCAAGCTTTATTTTGTCGAAAGAAAATCAACTGTGTGCGTTTCAATCGCCGTTTCAAATAGTGTCGCTGTCCCACAATCCAAATATCTTTTACACCAATTTTTTGATAAAGCTGATGCCGATGGTTAAATTCTTGTTGACTCAACGGCGCACATTGAACTTCAAACGCTAACTTAGCAGTTGCTAAGACATCTGCACGCAATTGTCCTTCAGCTAATGGAATCTCAACTTCTGCCGGAAAACCAGCTGCCGTCAAAGCTGACTTCAACAGCATTTTCGATTGGTGATGCTCCTCTTTTTCACCCATTAAGTTACTGTACTTCACAAGATGCTTAAAAAAGGCTGCTTTTTGCTCCGACATAACCAAAATTACTTTTTTATTGCAATGTGGACAGTGATAATTATCACGATTCAATTTCTTTTGCCTTGCATTAACTAAACATGCTTCGTCAACTGCAAGGACTAATTTCTTATTTAACATGGCTGCATACATTTTTCTCACCCATGTTTTATTACGTAAAAAAGAGACGGAATTTTGTCCCGTCTCTTTTTCTTTAAAGAATCTTAATAATTAGCTGCTTTTAAAAAGTAATGTCGAATCTGGCCTAAAGCATTTTGCATCAATAAGCATTTGCCTGTTTCTTCAACTACACGCATCTTATCACTATCGACCTTAAAACCAAATTCGTTGGCTATTGTCCACGCATCTGCTGGTTTAAGCTCCTCATATTCTTCATCAAGAAATGCCAAATTTAAGAAATATTGTCCATGCAAGTAATACAAGCTAGAAGCTAAATCATTTGCCTTAAGGTTATCAGCTAATTCAATTAGACTACCTAAATCATCAAAATAGTAAGCCTGAGTCTTGCGCGATCTCCAATCAGTTGGCTCATTGTTTTTATCATCTTGGTTAAAAAAGTTGTGAGTAGCTATTCCTTGAGGAGCCGAATTTGAATTCGTACTCTCCTCATCTAAATCAAAGAAACTTTTTGAATCATCCGAATTCGTTGATGATTGCTCATCCTTAGGAAAGCTATCACCCATTAGTTTCCTTAAATTCTGTGCATCGTCCGGCTTAACTTTGGTGATCATCAAATCTAATCCCCCATTATTAGGCATTACTTGAAATGATACTGGATCACCATTGGCAAATTCATGGTCTTCATCGACCTCATCAAGAATTTTATAGAAGAAGTCTTGAATCTTTTGTCTATTACCTAATAAATCAAGCATTCCCATCCCACGACGAGCCAATTCAGCTTTATCAATTCGAACTCTGATAGTATTCTTATCAATATGATCTACCTGCACAGGATCTCACCTCCATGAATTAATATATCTATTGTAGCGTATTTTTCGTTTAAAATAAAAGTGTTAGTCTCAACAAAAGCCTTAACTAACACTTTTCAATCATTTTATAAATCTGCAATCTTTTGTGCTTCAGCCAATTCCAACCGACGAACTTTTCGTGGCAAGAATCGACGAATTTCATCTTCATTGTAACCAACTTGAAGTCGACGATCATCCATAATGATTGGTCTTCTTAACAAGCTAGGATTCTTTTCTACTAAATCAAGTAACTGATCAATTGATAAATCATCTAAATTGATTCGCAATTGTTGAAAAGTTCTTGAGCGGGTAGAAATGATTTCCTCAGTACCATTTTCAGTCATCCGCAAGATCTTTAATAATTCTTTTTTAGTCAATGGTTCAGAAAAAATGTTTCTTTCCTCGAATGGAATATTATGTTTTTCAAGCCACGCTCTTGCCTTGCGACATGAAGTACAACTAGGAGAGACATATAAATCTACCATAAAAATCACGCTCCTCAGAACAAATATTTGTATACGTTTCATTACTCATAGCTAGTATACCATATAAGCTTCTTTTTCGTAAGTGCTTAATTTATCGTTTACCTCTGCTATTTACTTAATACTAAAGATAAAACGTGAATTATTTGTGAAGATTTCGTTCATTTTGTTTAAAATTATTAAAAATAAAAAAAGGGCGGATTGTAAAATCAAATTGAACACTTCGTTCAAATATTAAAAAAAGTCCATT
>NZ_PCYY01000034.1:0-8848 GCF_002553955.1 Lactobacillus sp. UMNPBX12 | reverse complement strand
CTTAGAATCCTACTTTGATTAAATAAATAATTAAAAAATCAATTTACGAGAAAGATCTATTTACACAAAAGATTTGACAGTTTCAGGACCACACATTTGATTATTGATGAAGCACATAATATATTAGGTACTGTTCACAATAAAAGTGATTATTGGCAAAATAAAAGATTATCGTCGTTTGAAGAAATAATAAAAGAAGGACGAAAATTCGGCTTTTTTCTCACGATAGCAAGCCAAAGACCGGCAGATATATCACCAACTATTACTTCTCAATTACATAATTTCTTTGTTCATCGATTAGTAAACGATAAAGATTTAGCAATGTTAGAGAATGCTATGCCTACCCTTGATAAAGCCTCGTTTAATATGATTTCTTCATTGGGTCAAGGAGAAGCAGTTTTAACGGGAAAAGCATTTCCTATTTCAATTTTTACAAAAATAGATCAAGCAGAAAAAAACTATAGACCTAAGAGCGATGACGTTGTCTTAACAGATATTTGGTCAGAAAAATAATTAGAGAATGTTAATAAAGCAGATATTTTTGGATTTGCAAAATTGAAGGAAAAGACATATGAAAATAGGAAATTGGATTTCGGTTGTAAGTATAATTGTTTCATTAATTATTGCGATTTCATCATGGATATATACTGCTTGGACGACGTGGAAAAATAATAGACCCAGTGTAATTATCGCTATTAGACATTATCGATTAGCCAATTTTATGAATAGATACTTAATAATAAAAAATTATGGCAAAACGACAGCAGATATAAAATTCGTTACAAGTGAATGGGTGACAGGTGAAAATGAAAAAATTGACTTATCTATTTGGCAAGATATCACGCTTGCACCTAATCAGGATGATGTATATTATTTACCAGATTGGATAGAAGGTAAATTAAAAATTAAAGTTAAGTATTCTAGACATAATAGTTTGAGTAAATCGGGTCAGTTTAATGATGAATTTGAGTTCAATATCAATAAAGAAAATGATATTGAACTTAGGGTGAAAAATGATAAAGGAGAAACTAATTATTTGGCAGAAATTGCTAGAAGTATTCAAGAATTGAAGAAGTAAGTAGGGTGAAAAAGTTTTGAAGCAAATGAAACATTATGTCGCCACTCATTGGTTTTGTATAAATATTGTTATTCTAGTAGGATTGTTTGGAATTTTAATAGGTGCGTTGATTAATGCTAAGGGTGAAGAATTAGGAAGTTGGGCTGATTGGGTAAGTGGTATTGGAACAGTTGCAGCTTTATTTTTTGCTTATAGTGAAATTATTAATTCAAGAAAGCAATTTGAAAAGGAGCATGAATCTAAATTACAAGTTTATAGTAGTTGGAAAGATTCTGTGAAACTAGAACTTAAGCCAAAGGAAAGTGAAAATCAGGGTGGTGGGAATGCTACTATAAATTCTTCAGGATTAGAATTGCATGTAGTTCCAGTAAATACTGGCCTTTCTGGTGGAGTTTATCGCTATTTTGGAATATGTAAAAAGAAAGATTTTAAAAAAATTAGTGAAATAATGTTTAAGATTCAACATGGAAATTTCAGTAACGAAGAAAGCTATAAAATCATAAATCTTGTATGCTGTTCGCATGAGGATTTAGGAGAAACTAGTACTGACTTTGACATTTCGGGAATGCGATTGATTTTTCCTGATAATAACAAAGTATTTCAATCAATAAAACCCAATAATGTAGGTAAAATTGAAAATAAAAGTAAAAAAGAAATATGTAATAAATTAGGAGAAGAAGCCTATAAGGAATCCTTGGTGGTTTTGTATACTGATCCTAGTTTAAATTTATATTCATTTGATGTAAAACCATATGAGGAAGCGAAGGCGACAGTAACCATGAATTTGTCAGATGAAAAATAAAAAGCATTGTGCAATTTCATCCATAGTAAGCTTTGAGGTGGCTGAATTGATGCGCCATCTGTATGGATTTTAGAGTTCTGCTAGTTTTGCCACTTCTATCCTTATAATCATGTCAATAAACTTGGTGTCAAGCATTAACACTAAGATAAACTTCCTAGTGTTTTAATATCATTGTTTTGTCTTTCCTGTCGAGTCAAAGACGTAGACTAATCCCAGAAAAATACCCAAGTTATCTATTTTAAAAATTACCAAACGCTAATATTCTAAATTTGAAGGATGCTTGACAGTTTATTTACTATGGGCAAAAGAGACACGAATGGTGCAAAAGGAAGGGAAGCCCTTTGCTATTTGATTTAAGATAATTAACAACTATATTTATAGGGAAATAAGAACTATTGAAAGGTAATATTGTGAATAATATCGGACGTCTCTTTTGGTTAAAACTCAAAAATACTAATGCAATATTGACTTCGTTGGTTATTGCGATATTGATTATAACAATTGATTACTTTAATGTTATAAGCTCAGTGCAAATTTCTTTTGCAATTACTATAACAGGTATTGTTGTACTAATTGCCGTTTGGACTATGTATGTTACTAATTTTTATAAGCTAATCAAATTATCAAGTATTAATGTGTTAGATATGGTTTTAGTAACAATTGTCATGACAATGCTGATTTATATGATGTATTTGACTTACATAAATCAGAAAAATACATGGAAGTTCGATTTGGCTACAAGTACTTTAGTTGTTATGTTAATCTCTTTGTTTATAAGATTGAGTTATGTGAAAAAGTCATTAGGTGAGCATAAAAGTAATAGGACTGTAGTTGATTTACGTGATCTATGTGAAGGAAAAATAACAAAATATCCAATCGTTGTTGGTGATCAGGCCGTTAACTATGATCTGTTGGATAGAGATGTGATTGTATCAGTACTTTGTGATTCGATCAATTCAGCTTATTCATCGGGTGCCTATGTAATTGGTTTAGAAGGTGAATGGGGAACAGGAAAAACAACAATTGCCAACTTGGTTCAACAGCGTTTAGTTAAAAATGACGATATTTGTGTTGTTAAAGGCTTGGATTTTTGGACGACTGGCTCTTCGGCTGCACTTATTCAAACCATGTATGATTCTTTGTTAAAAGCATTAGATATTAACTATAATTCGGTTAGAATGAATAAGCTTTTAAAACGTGTAGCTAAATTCATGGTAAATATACCACAAACAGGAAACACGCTTAATCAGATAATTAATGAAAATATATCACAAGATGATGTTGATCAGCTACATGATGAATTAAAGGATTTAATTTTAACTAGTGGCAAAAAATATGTATTTTTTGTTGATGATTTAGATCGAGCAAATAAGTCACAAGTATTATTTTTATTGAAGATGCTTGGTACCTTGTTTAATTTACCAAATTCAATCTTTGTATTGCTTTATGATAAAAATAGAATGGAGCAAATTGTAAGTAACGGAGAAGAAGTAAATCCCGCCTTTGAAGAAAAGATAGTTAATCAAGAAATTAGAATTCCTAAAGTTTCCGAGAAAGTAATTAGTAAAATATATAAAAAAAGTTTGTCTGAAGTTGCTAAAGCAAATGAAATTAGTGATGCCAAATTAAGTTTGCTTATGCCTGCCATAGAACTGGTTGTTAAGCAGATAGGGAGTCTTAGAGAATTAAAACGGGTTATTAATTCCGTTTGCAGTATTGCATTTAGTAAAGACAATAAGTTAAATCCAGCTGATTCATTATTACTTGAATTTATTTATTTTAAGGCTCCTAGTCTGTACAAGTTGATAAAAGATAATAGCTCTAGTTTTATTTCACAAGATTTTGCATCAGCTATGCAATATTTAATGGAAAATGATAATGAGCGTACAGAGCGGCTGAAGAAATTTTATGATGAAAACCTGGAGGAGTATAAAAAGTATATACCAATATTAGAAGAAATGTTTCCTTATGTGAAGAGCTATTATGCTCATGATCGATTACATCTTAGTCCAGATATAACTACAGATGAATTAAAGAATGATAAAAGGCAAAAACAGTTCAGAATATGCAGTGGTTACTATTTTGATTTATACTTTTCACTTACGCAGAATGATTATTCGAGAATTAATCTTCAAGTTGAAGATACAGTTAATAAAATTAACATAGTATCAACTGAAGAAGCGTTGGAGAGAATTTATCGGAAATTTATTGATTCGCCTAGTGAAGAATTAATATTAAAAATTGCAGATTTAAGATTATACATAAACCAAATTAACGATGATAAAAAGATACCATTATGTAGATTATTGTTGAGTAGTGCTAATAAATTTTGGGATGATGGATTTCCTAGTCCTCGTACACAAGTACTATTTAGATGCAAGGAATTACTAGAAACTTCAGATCCTAAAGCAGTCTCTGAAATGATTAAACAGTTTTATAAACGATATGAATTGTTGCGGTGTATGGATACCCTTAATAGTTTTGCTGAAAAAGTTGATTGGTTACAAAAATTAACGACAAAATGTTGGTATGAAATTTGTAAAAATATTTTAAAGAACAAAGTTAATCTGTATGAAGATGGAATTTATGAAGACAAAAATGCGTGGGGATTATATCGTTATGTAAAACATCAAAAATTATCTCCAAAATGTATTTCTGATTATTTAGATTCAATTATTTCTGATAAAAATGTATATAGGATTTTAAATGATGCTGTGCGGGAATCTAGAGGCACTAAAGGATATGGCTATCGATTGGAAAATGAGTATTTGAATACTATGGGATTAGCGCATGTTTCCAAATTAAGAACGATTTTGCAGAAAACTAAACCTGTTAATGCCTCTCAAGAAAGGGTATATCTTGCTTATCATAAATATTTGGAAGGAGACAATGAAGAAAGATATTACGAGAGTCCTATTAATCCGAGTGAATTGTAAAATTGGCATAAGTTAAAATGATAGGTGGTTTATGGCTTCTTCTTTCATAAGCGTTATATAACTGAGTACCTTCTATCTTGATGAAATTTGTTTCATGCTGAAAGCATCATTTAGGAGGTGTTTTTTATGGAAAAGGACAAGCTTCCTATCGTGGCTTTGAGCCAAAGACGGATCTAAAGACCAACTCACAAAAAGCATACCTGCTGTCCGGCATTAGACAAGCAGATCTAGAGCTGGATTTTCTATAATAGCTCGGTTTCCCTAGTTGAAGAAAAGCTCGAAATGGATCTGAACGAGTCTTTCTTTTTTGGGGTTGCAAGCAGAGACGCTTCAAAGCTCTTTGCAGGGATGACTGGAGATACTTGACCATAGTGATGCAGAATAACGAAATGCTGCTCCTAACTTTTTTGATATTAATCACAAGAGAATAAGTAAATTATAGAGTCAGAATTGACATTATTGGAAGTACATAATTATAATAACATAGATATAACAGAATGTAATAAGGTGCATAGTAAATGAATAAGAAAAAGGACAAAAAAGACAAAAAGATAGAGCTACATAGTAATCCGATAATTTCAGTTTTGAATATGAAAGGTGGAGTGGGCAAGACCACTATTACTTGTAATTTAGCAATTGAATTTGCAAATATGGGATATAAAGTATTAGTGGTTGATGTTGACCCGCAATTTAATTCGACTCAAGCGTTGACAAGATTTTTTTATAATAGTTTAGATCAATATTTTGAGTGGCAGAAGCAAAGAAAGACTTTAAAATATATATTTACCTCTAATGATGAGAATAGAGGATTAGTGGATAATTCTGTAAGTAATCCAATTGTAAATTTAAAGAAAGAAAATAAGCTAGTTAAAGATGCCCAGTCTATTGATTTAATTCCTGGAGATTTAAGATTAATTGTAGATATAAATTCAAATGCTTCAGATCGATTAAAAATTTTTTTTAAAACTAATCATTTAGTAGATAAGTATGATATTATTTTGATTGATTGTCCACCAACATGGGGTGAGTTAACTTCGGTGGCTTTAAGTTTATCAAATTATTTTATAATTCCAACAAATCTTGATGAATTTTCTACGGTTGGTGTAAAAATCTTGACAGATCAATTAAAAATGAAAATAGATGCTCGTGATACTCCGTTACGATGTTTAGGAATTGTGTATATGTTTCTTGCGCAAACTCAATCACAAGTAGGAATTAAGACAGACCAAAGAAAATTTCATGATGAATTACACAAATTTCAAGTTGGAGATATGAGTAGTGCTTTAAGTTGTGATATACATACATTTGAGACTTATTTTTATAAAGTGGATCAACTTGTAACCCGGCCTGCTATTTATAGAGGTGAAGAAAATAGATGGTCCAGAGAATATTGTCATAAGATGGTGGATTTATCTTATGAGGTATTAGAAAGATTAAAAAAAGAAAATGAATGATATACGAAAATTTTTGACGCAAAAGCAAGTATCATCATATGAGAAAAAAATAGTTTTTATGGGGCTGTTGGTTTCAACGATTTTTGATAAATCGGAGTTCAAAAAAAATGAAGACTTGCATGCATATATTAGTTTTTACGAACACTTGTTTAAGATAAAAGATGGGTTTAAACCATATGTATATAAATCTAGAACTTTATTAGCTTCAAGAGTAGTGCGACTAGTAAATCAAACTGAAGATATTACTATTTTGACTAAAATATTTAATTATCATATCAGCTTTTTTTATAAAAATAAAAAAAGTTCTAGTTCATTACAAAATGAAACTTTATTAGGTGATTATATAAATGGCGAAAGAAATGTAAAAAAGTAACTTATAATAATGGAAAATGATATAAAAAACGATAAGGAAAAATTTATAAGCATTTTAGATAAATCATTTCCTCAGAAATTTGATAGAGCTATGTTTGAAAATGATGAATTTGATAAGTATTTCAAATTATTGTTTTTATATAGAAAAAGCGTTTATAAGATGTTTGGAAATGAAGAGTATTTAAAAAAGTTTAGTGACAGTTGTGGCATTATACTATATTGTGGTTTGTTAATTTTGGAGGGAAATGATAATGTAGCACTGGCGTATGGAAGAGCTGCAATGGACCAATTTATTAGAGGAGTAGCACTTGTACAAGGCATTACGATTCCTGGTGAAGACAGATTTAAATTTAGTTATTTATTGGATCAATCCAGTAAAACTATTAAGACAAATTGTTTAGGATATGGTCATATTAGACATAAGAAAAAAAAGAAATTTAATCGAATAAGTGAAGAATATTCTCAGCAAATTAAAGAGATTTATTGGGGATTGTCACAATCAGTACATATTAAAGCAGATGTACCATTACCAGATGTGCTTCAAGAAGTAATAGCTAATCAAAATAATAAAATAGATTTTCTGGCTTTTAGTAAGTTAAATGATGAACTAATTTTTTTTATAGAATATTTAATTTTGATTGATAAATTTTATTTAAATTTACTACCTGATATATTGGTAAGTGATTATTTACGCCCATTAACTTCTGAAAAATTTGAAAAATATTTTTTTGAAATAGCTATGTTTTAATATTGAATTTAGTTTTTGAATAGGCACATGTCTATTATTTCAGATTAAAAGTAAGAACATGGTTTGAAGTTTAATGACTTTTTATTGGTAAACCTAAATAGGAAGTAAATTATGACATGACAACGTTATGATTTATTTTTTTGTTTAAAGTTGATTTTTTATTAAATTCTGTTGATGAAGAGCAAGTTAATGGAATCTTGGTACTAGCAATCTGACAAAAATATTACTAATTTTAGCTAATATTTCAATTTGATTAAGAAGGTTCCCAAAATCCGAACAAAATATTATAATAAACTTGCTATGGAATAACAGAAGGGAATTTGAACAGAGATGAACAAGAGAAGCACATTAGTTACCTTTGCATCAGCAGCTGTTTTACTCGGCTTATTTAACATAAATAACAGTCAAACAGTTAAAGCTGATACAGTAGAACAACCTACAACTGATCAGAGAAATACGCAAACTACGACTGCTAATGATAATGATCAAAATGGTAAATCAGATCAAGATCAGACACAAACTGGTCAAAATACTGCTGCAACTACTGATCAAACGCAAAATCAAACTGATCAAAATAATACTGCAGCAGATAATACCAATAATGCTGGCAACCAGAACAACACTGGTGCTGCAGATACTGATACCACTAATGCTAATCAAGACACTCAAAACCAAGTAGGAGGGTTCACGGACACTACTCAATCTACTAATGATTATGCTTCTAACAGTGTTAGTGATACTAGTTATGTTCAGAATAATGACGCTGTAGTTTATAACTTAGATCCGCAAACTGTGCAAATGTTGCGAACTGCAGATGTTAATCCTAAGGATTTAACTGAAGTCCAACTTAAGGAAGTAAGAAAGTTGAACTTTAATGAGCTTGATAAGGATACTAGTACTCACTGGAGCTATGATCAATATGCTGGCGTGGCTAAAAAGATGATTGATCAGGATGCCCAGTATCGTGTGCCATATTTTAATGCTAAGAAGATTAAAAACATGCCGGCAACCGTTACGCGTGATGCACAAACTGGCAAAGTAGCGGAACTAGAAATCTGGGATTCATGGCCAGTACAAGATGCTAAGACTGGTAGAGTAGTGAATTATAAAGGCTATCAATTAATGATCGCCATGATGGGAATCCCTAACCAAAATGATGCCCACATTTATTTGCTCTATAACAAGTACAATGACAATAATCTTAACCATTGGAAATGTGCTGGTCCAATCTTTGGTTTTAACGCTAAGCCAACTGATCAAGAATGGTCAGGCTCAGCTACAGTGAACAAAGATGGCAGTATTCAATTGTTTTACGCTGATGTAGACACTCGTGAGAATACTAATCACCAAAAAATTGCAACAGTTAACTTGAAGCTGTAAGTGTCAATATTTTTGCGGTAGGTTGTGAACCATTAGTCTAACCTTAATTTCTTAAATATTTATCTGATTTATTTCCCT
>NZ_PCYY01000033.1:0-9815 GCF_002553955.1 Lactobacillus sp. UMNPBX12 | reverse complement strand
AAATCTTTGGTAAAATCATTCATGAAGGAGTTCTTCTTTCTGTATGTGTTTTTTTGTTCAAACCAATCATACGAGAAAGGAACTCCTTTTTCTAATGTTTAAAGAAATAAATTTAAGGAATCATTCATCCTTACACAAACTATTTTACAGTCTCTAAAATTTATATAATACAGAAAGGAACTTTATATATGCCAAATTTATCCAGTGATTTAACTTCAACTATTAATGAGAGACTAAACAACTTGACCGCATCTAAAATTCGAGCATTTGACCAAAAGGTCTCTGAAATTTCTGGGATTATTAAGTTAACTATTGGTGAACCTGATTTAGCGACACCTGATCATATTAAAGATGCCGCAATTCGTGATATTCAGGCTAATGATTCCCATTATGCTCCTCAAGCTGGTAAGCCAGAACTACTTGAAGCTATTAGCAATTACCTTGACCGCTCAATTGGTGTACATTATGATCCAAAAAGTGAAATCTGTGTCACTGTCGGTGCAACAGGTGCATTAAATGATGTCTTTATGACCTTGCTTAACCCCGGTGACAAAATTTTGGTTCCTACTCCGGTTTGGGCTTTATACTTTCAGCTAATTAAAATGACTGGAGCAATCCCTATTCAAGTCGATACTAAAAAAGATGACTTCATCTTAACAGCTGAACATTTACGTCATGTTCTCAATGGTCGCGGTAAAGGTGCAAAGGCAATTATTTTAACTGATCCTTCTAATCCAACTGGCCGCGTTTATTCTGCCACAACTCTCAAAGCCTTAGCAGATGTCATTAAGGAATACAAAATCTTTTCTGTAACTGATGAAATTTATGCAGAACTTGTTTATGGCAAAGCCAAACATCACTCACTTTCTGAATACATCCCTGACAGAAATATTTTGATTTCCGGTTTATCCAAGGCTTATGCTATGACTGGCTGGCGTTTAGGCTATATTGCTGCCCCTAAACAAATCATGAAGAGCATCCGCAAGATTAATTCATTTTTAGTTACTTCAGTTACTGATAACGTTCAAATAGCTGCTGTCGAAGCCTTAAACAATGGTCAAAACGATCCTAAAAAAGCACGTGAAATCTACGAAGCACGTTTAAACTTTATGCAATCTGGCTTAGAAAAGTTGGGCTTTGAAATGGCCACACCGCAAGGAGCATTCTACATTTTTGCTAAGATCCCCGAAAAATATGGCACCAATGATGAACAATTCGCTTTTGAGCTGGCTCAAAAAGCAAAAGTCGGTGTCACTCCTGGTCGCTACTTTGGCAAGGGCGGTGAAGGTTATGTCCGTCTTTCTTATGCATCATCAACTGAGCAATTAAAAGAAAGTTTAGCTCGGATTAGTAATTTCGTTAATAATTTATAATTCAGATAAAAAAATAAGTGATCTCAATCAAAGCGAGATCACTTATTTTTTATTATATTGATTTATTACTTATCCCAAGTTGAATTTTCTGCAGCATCTTCAGCAGCCATCTTTTCAAGACGCTCTTCAGTTGCCTTTACACTGTCTTGGTACTTTTCCTCAACTTCGATCCCCAAGTCAGCTAATTGTTGATCAGCTACTGGAGCTGGAGCATGCATCATTGGTTCTGAAGCAGAAGCATTCTTAGGGAATGCTGAAACGTCACGAATATTATCCTTATCAGCAAGCATCATTGCAAATCGATCAAGACCGATAGCTAAACCTGCGTGAGGTGGGAAGCCCATGTCCAAAGCATCCATCAAGTAACCAAATTGTTCATATGCACGTTTCTTAGTGAAACCAAGTGCCTTAAACATATTTTCTTGAATTGAGCGCTTGTGGATACGGATTGAGCCACCGCCCATCTCATCACCATTCATAACAATATCATAACTACGTGCGTGAGCCTTATGAGGTTCAGTAGTTAGCAACTTAACCCCTTCATCATCTGGCATAGTGAATGGGTGGTGAGCTGCTACCCAACGGCCAAGTCCTTCATCGTATTCAAATAATGGCCAATCAACAACCCAAACAAAGTCATAAACACCCTTAGGAACAATACCAGTTTCTTTGGCAAATTCACGACGAAGGTGGTCAAGTGAATCACAACATACCTTCCACTTATCAGCTACGAATACTACTAATTCGCCGCCTTCAAGATCAAATTCCTTCTTCAAAGCTTCTTTGTTCTCATCAGTCAAGAAGCGAGCAACAGGGCCTGAAAATTCGCCATCTTCAAATTTAACCCAAGCCAAACCTTTAGCGTGGAAACGTTTAATAAAGTCAGCCTTCTTGTCAATCTTCTTACGTGAGTATTCTTTTGCACCATTTTTAACAGCAATTCCCTTAACAAAACCGCCATCAGCAATTGCACCGGAGAAGACCTTAAAGTCACTATCCTTGAAAATTGGGCTTAAGTCATGAATCAACATACCGTAACGAGTATCTGGTTTGTCACAGCCATACTTGTTCATTGAATCAGTCCAAGTAATTCGCTTAATTGGAGTTTTAAGATCAATGCCCTTGACATCTTTCATAATTTTCTTCAAAAGACCTTCAGTATAACTCTGAATAGTTTCTTCATCAGCAAATGACATTTCCATATCAATTTGAGTAAATTCTGGTTGGCGGTCACCACGTAGGTCTTCATCACGGAAACAACGAGCTAACTGGTAATACTTGTCAAATCCTGCACCCATTAAAAGCTGCTTGAACAGTTGTGGTGATTGTGGCAAAGCGTAGAAACTACCTGGATAGATTCTTGATGGTACTAAGTAGTCACGTGCACCTTCAGGTGATGACTTACCTAAGATTGGAGTTTCAATATCAATAAAACCATTTTCATCAAAGAATTCATGAGTAGCACGCAAAATCTTTGAACGTAAAATAATTGCTTGTTGAACTTCTGGACGGCGAAGATCAAGATAGCGATACTTTAATCTAGTTTGTTCTGAGACTTCAATTCCATCTTTAATTTCAAATGGAGGGTTCTTAGCCTTGTTTAAAATAATGATTTCAGTTGCATCAACTTCAACTTGACCAGTCTTCATGTCAGGGTTAACTTCTGAACGCTTAACAACTTTCCCCTTAACTTGAACAACATATTCATTACCAAGTGAATCGGCAATATCCATTAACTTCTTACCAGAATCTTTGTTAACAACGATCTGAACCAAGCCTTCACGGTCACGCAAATCGATGAAAACCAAGTTACCTAAGTTACGTACACGTTGTACCCAACCATAGAGATTTACATCTTGACCGATGTATTTTTCAGTAATATTGCCACAATAATCTGTTCTTTTTTCCATCTTTTCCATTGTTACTAGTCCTTCAATTCATCCATTATTTTAGTCATGTTATTTAGATCTTCAAGACTTAAATCGATTGTCTTGCCATCAGCTAAACGTTTAATATTCAAAACGCCGTTAGCCAGTTCCTTTTCACCTAAAGTAATAACATACTTAGCACCTTCACGATCTGCCTTCTTGAATTGGTTCTTTAACTTCTTCTGATTGACATCAAAGTCAGCTTCAAAACCTTGATTACGAAGGCTACGTGCAATTTCAATTGCCTTTTGTGCAGTACCGTCACCAATATTAGTAATAAAGAAATCAATACCGCGTTTCTCGAATAATGCAGGATTTTGCTTTTCAAGCACCAACATCAATCTTTCTTCGCCAATCCCGAAACCAACGGCTGGAGTAGCGGGTCCATTGAATTCTTCTACCAAGTGATCATATCTACCACCACCAAGAATAGTAGTTGCACTTTCCCATAAGCTCTTATCTTCAACCATAAATTCAAAGATAATTCCAGTATAGTAATCAAGTCCGCGTACTAGATCATCATCAATTACATAATCAATACCAAGTTGATCTAGCATCTTCAAGATTGCTTCAAAATTAGCTTTTGAATCGTCATCCAAAAATTCACGAATCTTAGGTGCCTTAGGCAAGAACTTCTTATCACGTTCATCTTTAGAATCTAAAATACGCAATGGATTATCACGCAATCTTCTTTGTGAGTCTTCTGATAACTCATCTTTCAAAGGAGTGAAATAATTAACCAAAGCATCATGATAATCTTGACGTACTTGCTCATTCCCCAAAGTGTTAATGTGAAGTTGGTAATTCTTAACGCCTAACTCACCCAATAAATCATGTCCCATCATGATTGTTTGTACATCACTTAATGGGTTGCTTGAGCCAAAGCTTTCTACCCCAATTTGGTGAAATTCACGTTGACGACCGGCTTGTGGTCTTTCATATCTAAAAGTTGATTCCATATAAAAAACATTAAATGGCTTAACAACTTCTGGCGCATACATCTTGTCTTCTACATAAGCCCGCACTACGCCAGCTGTTCCTTCTGGGCGAAGGGCAATATGGCGACCACCCTTATCATCGAAGTCGTACATCTGTTTTTCAACGATTTCTGAACTATCGCCACTTGAACGAGCAAAGATTTCATAATTTTCAAAACTTGGTGTGCGAATTTCACGATAATTTGCGCGATTGAAGAAATTTCTGGCAGTTTCTTCAACTTTTTGCCATGAACCAGATTGATCAGGCAAAATATCAACTGTTCCCTTAGGTTTTTGAACTCTCATTTAATCATCCTTTTTATATTTTGATAACTTGATTAAAAATAAAAAGCGCCCTTGAACTTAATCAAGGGCGCTTAGATTAGCACGGTACCACCTTTTTGGTTGCTGCGATTAACGCTCGCCAAACGATCCATTATCTGTTAAAGGTGTCACAGACCGCGATCTATCTACTCTCTCACCACAACGAGCAGTCTCTTTGAATAGATCATTGCTAATCTACATTCTTTGTCATCGATAATTCTTACTTAGCTTATATTTTTCTCAAGACATTGTCAACCTTTGCGGTCTCATTTTTTCGCTAAAGATCTAACACAATCGTGAATGGACCATCGTTTTCTAAACTAACTTGCATGTCAGCCCCAAACTCACCAGTCTCAACGTGGAAACCGTCATTTTCTAGTTCTTGATTAAAGTCTTCCCAAAGTTCTTTCGATCTTGGTGGACGCATCGCATCAACAAAACTAGGACGGTTGCCTTTTTTAGTATTTGCCATCAACGTAAATTGTGATACCGACAAAATTTCTCCGTTAACATCCTTTAAAGACAAGTTAGTCTTCCCCTCCTCATCTTCAAAAATACGCATTTTAGCTATTTTATCAGCTGCTTTTTTGATTACTGGCAATTCATCACCATTTTTGATGCCAACTAATAATAAAAAGCCTTTACCAATCTTGCCCACAGTTTTACCGTCAATATCTACTTGAGCATGATTTACTCTCTGAATTACAACTCGCATTAATTATCTGACCTCTTAGTTTCGTATACGTCTGAAATATCACGTAATTTACTCAAAATTTCATCTAGTTGATCTGCATTCCGTACAGCAACTGTGACATACATATGTGCAACATTATCTTCGTTTACTTTACCAGAGATATTATTAATATTCTTAGTAAGTGAGTTCAACTTATTAATAACGTCACTAAGCAGATTGGAACGATTGTAACCAAAGACTTCAATATTTGCATTAAAGGATTGAACACTATTTTCCTCAACATTTTCCCATTCAACATCAATTAAGCGGCCTTGTTCTTCAGCTTCTTTGGTGATATTACGGCAATCTGTTCGGTGAATAGTTACACCGCGACCTTTAGTTACATACCCAATAATCTTGTCACCTGGAACTGGATTACAACACTTGGCTAAATGAAGCATTAAGTCACTAACGCCTTGGATCATGACGCCATTTTTATGCTTAACCTTCATTGTAGTATTTGAATTCTTCTTAGGTTGTTCTTCTTGAATTGCTTGTTGTCCAGAATTCAAAATCTTTTCTTCCAGCTCTTTTTGTTTTTGATTTTCTTCCTCACGGCGCAAATCAACCGTCAAGCGATTAACCACTGCTTGAGCAGAAAGATCACCAAAGCCTACTGCCGCATATAGTTCATCTGCAGTGTGATAATTAAAGTGCTCTAATAGCTTTTCAATTCGATCCCTGGCCATAAATTCTTTGGGTGAAAGATCCTCATCGCGCAACATGTCAGCAATCAATTGTTCACCATGCCGGATGCTATCTTCTCTATCCTGACTTCTGAAGTAGCGTCTAATCTTGTTGCGCGCTCTTGAAGTCTTCACCATGTCAACCCAGTCACGCGATGGCGCAGCATTAGTCTGTGTCATAATTTCAATAACATCGCCATTGCGTAATTTATAGTCCAAAGGAACTAATTTGTTATTAACTTTGGCACCTACTGCATGACTACCAACTTGAGTGTGAATTGCATAGGCAAAATCTAGCGTAACCGAACCTTTAGGTAGTTCATATACTTCACCTTTAGGCGTAAAAACATAAACTCTGTCTGAAAAAATATCACTTTTAACAGACTTCATAAATTCACCGGCATCTTTAGTTTCATCCTTTAATTCAAGGATTTCTCTTACCATATCCAGCTTTTCACCAGAGGTACTTTGCTCAACACCAGTAAAATTACCACGCTTATAAGCCCAGTGTGCAGCCACACCATATTCAGCTACTTCATGCATTTGTTCAGTTCTAATCTGAATTTCTAGTGGACGACCACCAGGCCCAATAATGGTTGTATGGAGTGATTGATAGCCGTTAACCTTTGGCATAGCAATGTAATCCTTAAAACGACCTGGCATTGGCTTCCATTCAGTATGAACAGCACCCAAAACAGCATAACAATCACGCACATTTTTAACAATTACACGTACGGCCAATAAGTCATAAATCTCATCAAAATCTTTATGCTTATTAACCATCTTTTTATAGATTGAATAAATATGCTTCGGACGACCATAAATTTCATACTTAATGCCTAATTCATCTAGAGTCTTCTTCAAAGTCTTGATTGTATCGGCAATATATTTTTCACGCTGGCTTCGCTTGACATCCATCAAGTTAACAATGCGATAATAGGCTTCGGGATTTAAGTAGTGGAAAGACATATCTTCTAGTTCCCACTTAATTGTCCCAATACCTAGACGATCAGCCAGCGGTGCATAAATATCCATTGTTTCGGAAGCAATACGCCGCTGCTTATCAGGTCGTAAGTGTTGCAGAGTATGCATATTGTGTAAACGGTCAGCTAACTTCACCATAATTACACGTAGATCTTGAGCCATGGCAATCAACATTTTACGGTGATTCTCAGCTAAAAATTCTTGATGAGACTTGTACTCATATTTGTTTAACTTGGTTACACCATCAACAATAAAAGCTACATCTTCACCAAATTTTTCCTTCAGCTCATCATTTGTAACTGGGGTATCTTCCACTGTATCGTGCAAAAAGCCCGCTGCAACTGTATCAGGATCTAAGCCTAATGTAGCTAAAGTTCCAGCCACTTGCGTTGGATGAATAATATAAGGTTGTCCAGACGCCCGTTTCTGTCCAGCATGAGCTTTATTGGCAAATTCATATGCTTTTTCAACAAAGGCCACCTGGTCATCATTCATATACTTTTTGCAGGTATCAATTACCTGATCATGCGTCATTTCAATGTATTTGGACATTATGATCATCCCCTCTAGCGGTAAATATTTTTATTCATTAAGCCAAAAGCTTCAATTATTAAGTAAATTAAACCAAACATTAAATTATACAAAGCAAAATGTGGCAACATTGCTAAGCAGAAAAGCACAGGTAACAAGAAAATCCACCACTTGGACAGGTTAAGTTTAATAATTAAATTGCCTAGATGGTATGCAATGATGCTGTTAATAATAAAAAACAGAATTGCTTCTCGCCACACTACCGGCACACGGCAAATGCTAAAGATATACGGCAAAATCATTACCAAAATACTCCACCAGACAAGTGACATCCAGCGATGAGAATTCAACTTCCTGACAATTGGAATTGCTTCGATTTTATTTCCTAGTTTTTTCATTAAAAGATTGTGCCTCTCATCAAAGTTTAATTTAATTGATAATATTTTACCATATTTATTTTTCTTTTCTAGTAATTGCTAGTCCAATCCAGCGACCTTGACGCATGGTTAAATCGACCTTAAAGCCATTCTCGTCTAGAGCCTTTTCAATCTTAGGCAATTGCAGGTAGTCAATTCCAGAAAAGATAACTTGACCATCGTCGTTTAAATGACTATCCATTTGTGGAATCAAGTCTAGTAAAATTTCTGCCAAAATATTGGCAACAATGATGTCAAACTTGCCTTTAACATCAGCTAACAAACTAGTCTTTTGAGTGTGAATATTATTAATATCGTTTAAGGCTGCATTTTGTTTAGCTGCAGTCATTGATTCATCTGAAATATCTGTGGCTAAAACGTCAGTTGCTCCTAATTTTGATGCAGCAATTGCCAAAATACCGGACCCTGTACCAACGTCCACTACATTCATTGGCTTAACCATTGCTCTCTCTAGGCCCATCATTGCTAATTGAGTAGTTTTGTGATTTCCTGTACCAAAAGCTAAGCCTGGATCAAGCTTAATTAATTGCTGGTCCTTAAAAGCGGGTTTGTAATCTTCCCATTCAGGCACAATTGCCAAGTGACGTGAAAAATCAATCACGTGATAATACTTTTGCCATGCCGTGTTCCAATCTTGGTCCTTAATGTATGAAGTTGTAATTTTGGCATCCCCTACATCTAGGCCATAGCTCTTCAATTCCTTTAACTTATCTTGGAATTTTTTTACTAATGCGTCTTTATCTGCTTCTTCATCAAAATAAGCATAGAAATATGTATCCTTAGGTAAGTCTTTAATGTCATCCATTTCAACTACAGTAGAATCATGCAACCAGCCTGCTTGCTCAAAGTCGCTACGCTTTCTTGATTCAATACCCAATGCATTCAGATTATCTAAAGCAAAAACGCTCAAAGCGTCTTCAACTTCATGACTAGTATCAATTTTAATAATTAGTAATTTCATTAATATTATCTCCTTTGGGATTTTCTTTGCATAATGCTATCATGATAACAGGTGATAAATATGTCAAAGAAGAAAAATAAAAAGAACAAACTCGAAAAAACATTGGTCGAAAAAATCTTAGACCAAAATAAAATCAAGTATCGTCAAGCTCAATTTGCTGTCTCCGAAGATAAAGGCGGAGTTGCACAAATGAACACTTCTATTTTAGAAGACAAAGAGCGTTTAGTCTATAAAACTCTCGTCTGCGAAGGAAATAAAACTGGTCCATTGGTTGGTGTTGTACCAGTTACTGAACATTTAAGCATGAAAAAATTAGCTAAAGTTTCTGGTAACAAAAAATGTGAAATGCTTCCCTTAAAGAAATTAGCCAAAACAACTGGTTATGTACATGGCGCTAATACTCCTATCGGAATTTATTTTAAGGAAAAGTTTCCTATCTATTTGGATGACTCTATGCAAGGAAATCCTGAAATTGGTGTTTCTAGTGGTGAAGTTGGCCGCAGTGTCTTTTTGAACCCAGAAGACTTAGCCAAATTCTGCCATGCTCCTTTTATTGATCTAAAAGAATAAAAAGCGCTTACAATTTATTGCGTTATTCTTCTTCTTTTGTGTTATAGTAAATATATGTACCGCATACAGAATATAACAATTACATAGAAGAAGATGACAAAAATGAATATATTGTTAGGAATTGTTGGCTTTGTAGTTGCCATGATCGCTGCCTTTGTTGTTACGGCATTAGCAATTGCCAAGTAAATAAAGCGAAAAAATAATAACAGATTTAAAATGACGTGGTTTGATATCACGCCGTTTTTTTCTATATAATGGCGGATTGTAAAATCAAATTGAACACTTCGTTCAAATATTAAAAAAAGTCCATT
>NZ_PCYY01000032.1:0-12161 GCF_002553955.1 Lactobacillus sp. UMNPBX12 | reverse complement strand
CCTTACATGTCTGTTTTTAAGCTCTCGTCGCATCTCTCGAAGCGACTTTATTAATTTACCTTATTTTCTTCGCTTTGGCAAGTCTTGCTCTTCGTTCGGATTTTTAATATGAATATTTCAATATCAAACGTATCTTAATACTATTATTCGTATCTATAATAATTTAAAAAACATTTAACTTGATTTTCTCTGCATTCTTCAAATTGTTCGAACATTACTTTGTGAAAATTAAAAAAACTTTTTTTAAATTTTTCAACAAAAAAAGTCTGAGATTCTTCTCAGACTCATTTTAGACACCATACTTGCGTCGAATATCGCGCTTCTGGTCTCTTTCTTTAATTGTTTGCCGTTTGTCATATTCCTTTTTACCTTGGCCAACACCAATCAATACCTTGGCAAAGCCATGTTTTAAATACACTTTAAGTGGAATAATTGCAATACCACGCTCTGATTGTGCTTTGGCCAAACGTGCAATTTCTTTTTTATGCAAAAGAAGGCGCCGACTACGTAGTGGTTCATGATTGTACCGATTGCCTTGCTTATATTCACTAATATGAACATTTTCTAGCCAGGCTTGTCCGTTGACGATCTGCACATAACCATCCCGCAAGTTGATTCTTCTAGCTCGTACAGACTTAATTTCGGTTCCAGTTAAAGCAATTCCTGCTTCCAATGTTTCCTTAATAAAATAGTCGTGTCGTGCTTTTTTATTTTGTGCAATTAAATTATCTTCTTTTTCTTTTTTCATTAAGATCAATCCCTAATGTTTAAAATTTCTCCGACCTCCACGGTTTCCATTACCTCGGCCACGGCCATGATCGCTGTGATTATTAAACTGACCACCACGGCGTCCGTGATTATTGCGAAAGCCACGGTTTCCACGACGACGATTATTCATTCCGCGATCGTTATGCTCATGCTTAGGCGCATTAGGATCATATATTTCAAAGTCTAACTGATGTTGTTCAACGTTAGCATTAATCAAGGTTACCTTAATTGGCATCCCTACCTTATATTGCTTATGAGTACCTCGACCAGTTAGCGTCAATGATTTTTCATTAAAACTGTAAAAATCATCAGTCAAATTCGAAATATGGATTAATCCCTCAATCGTATTTGGTAATTGAATAAACATCCCAAAACTAGTTACCGAAGATACTACCGCGTCAAAGTGTTGCCCCACTTGATCGGCCATATATTCTGTCATCTTCAAGTCATTTACTTCACGTTCAGTATCAATTGAACGTCTTTCTTGCGTTGAAGTTTGTTCTGCAACATCTGGCAAGTAACTAGCAAAATGCTTTTGCACTTCTTCATTAGTCCCCTGGTCTTGATATGCATGGATCATCCGGTGCACCATCAAGTCAGAATAACGTCTAATTGGTGAAGTAAAGTGAGTATAGTATTCTGCAGCTAAGCCAAAGTGTCCCAGTGCTTCTTCTGAATAATGCGCTTGCTTTAAGCTACGTAGCATCATCATTTGTACTACAGCTTCCTCTGGAGTATCTGTAGTTTTAGAAACTACTTTTTGTAAATCAATTGGCTTAACGTTATTTGGATCCGCATGAATATTCAAGCCAAATGCGCTACAAAATTCAAAGAAAGTCTTGATTCTTTCGGCATCTGGTGTTTCGTGAACACGGTACAAGAATGGAACATGCTTTTTGAAGAAATCTTCGGCCACGGTTTCATTAGCCATTAACATAAATGATTCGATCATCTTTTCGGCAGTACCACGTTCATGCAAAACAATATCTGTTGGCTTGCCTTGATCATCAACAATAATTTTTGCTTCTGGTTCTTCAAAGTCAATAGCACCACGTTGATGACGTTGTTTATACAAAGCAGCATGCAAATCTGCCATTTCTTCAAGCATTGGTCGGAGTTTAACATACTTATCCTCCAAACCATTCATTTCGCCCTTAAGAGTTTTGTTAACCTTGTTGTAGGTCATTCGACCATGTGAGCGCATGACAGAAGGATAAATTTTATAACCTACTCTTTTACCTTCTGGCGTAATTTCCATGTCACATGACAAAACAAGCCGGTCCACGCCTTCATTTAAGGAACAAATTCCATTAGAAAGTCTAAATGGCAGCATTGGAATTACCCGATCAACTAAGTAAGTACTGTTGCCACGAGCAAATGCCTCTTCGTTCAACGGCGTATTTTCTGTCACATAGTGAGAAACGTCCGCAATGTGAACACCAAGGTGATAATTGCCGTTAGGCTTTTTCCATAAAACTACAGCATCGTCAAAGTCCTTAGAATCATCCCCATCGATAGTGACTGCAGGTTGGTCAGTAATATCTACTCTACCCTTTTTTTCCTCTTCAGTAACATGATCAGGAATAGCATTAGCTTGCGCCATTGCATCTTCAGGCCATTCAGTTCTTACATCATGTGCTGCCACAATTGACATAATGTCAACACCAGGGTCATTTTTATTACCAATAATGTTGACTACTGCACCAGTCATTGACTCAGGATTTTCCTCATCTGGATAATCCTTAATTGAGACCTTAACCATATCGCCCATTTGAGGGATCAAGCCATTTTCAGACAAATAAACTCGGTATTTATGCAACTTTTTATCGTTACTCAAAGCATAGCCGATAAAATGACTGATTTTTCTTTGCTCATCAGTTAGCGGATGAAATTCACCAACTAACGTTTCCAAACCATGTTCAAGGATCTCTTCAACTTGACCTTCTGGTCCTTTACCATTCCAAGGATTACCACCAGCAGTGATCTTTACTTTTACTCGGTCACCATTAACGGCATACTTGGTATAATCTGCGGCAACAAAGACGTCGTCCGCATTTTCATCATCTAATCTAACAAAGCCAAAGCCTTTATCATTAGCTCTGAATTCACCTTCAACTTCAGTATTTTCTTGAGCTAATTGGTATTGTCCTTTGCCATCTGTAATAATCTTTTTATCGTGCTCTAAAAAAGAAAGAGCCTTAATTAATTCAGTAAAATTACCTAATCTATCACGACGTGCTTCACGTTCAATTTGATCTACACGAAATTGTTTTTGTGGATTATGGCGAAAAATTTCTAAAACGCCGGCCAAAATTTTTTCGTTTTGTGCCATGCAGTTATTCTCCGATCTTTAAATTTAATAAAAAAAGCCTCCCCATCATATTTTGATCGGGAGGTACAAAATTTATTTTGAAGACATATAAGCTAAGATAATAGCAAAGACGAAAAAGAGTACCAATAAAACTGAGGTTACTTTTTCCATAAATGCTTCAAAACCACGTTTTTTGGTTTGCCCACTAAAAACGGCACCGCCAGATAAGGCGTTCAATGCATCTTGTTGTTTTTGTGGCTGCATCATTGTTGCAATGACAATTAAGATTGAAACAATGATTAGTAGCGTCATAACTAAATTATACAATGCGCTGCCTCCAATACACACATACGATTTACTTACCAAGTTTATCACAAATTACTAGTTTTTGCAGTTATTTTTTTAGTTCAGGCGCATCTGTCTTGAAATCTTTTTGCGTCGTTTTACGATGATTTTGATACCACAGTGAAGTTTTGCTTGGATCATCAAACAAACGTTTTAAAGATGGCGCCTTGTTATAGTCGTGATCCTTCGGCTTGACTCTAGTAAACCATTTTGGTTTATAGAATCGGAGCAGATTGCCATTAATTACACGATCTGACAAAGACAGCTGTGTAGTTACGGTGTTAGAAATTGCAGTTAATTTTTCTTTTAATTTCTTATTAGGTTTGATCCTTTCGCCCGTCTTGGTGTCATAATAATCGCTACCCACCTTAGAATATTCCGGAGTGATAAAGTCACCATTTCTTTGTGCTACAATTTGCGGTGCATTTTTGCTTAGCAAGTCATAGCCAAATTGGATCGTATCTTTGTCTTTGATCCCCAGCAAGTTCAGTAAGGTTGGTAAAACATCGATTTCACCGCCGTAGGTGTGATTAATGCCACCCTTTAGTCCTTTCATATGGAACATCAAAGGAACTCGCTGGAACTGCAAATTATCAAAGTCATTAAACGAATCTTTCTTAAGCAATTCTGCACTAGCCTTATGGTGATTACCTGAAATTCCATAGTGATCACCATAAAATACTACTAGTGTCTTCTTATCTAGGCCCGTCTTCTTCATCCAACGCATAAATTCACCAATTGCTTGGTCTAAATAATGCGCGGTCTGCACATAACCATCAACTGTTTCATCCCCAGTATTCGTTTTATCAATCGTCTGATTCTTTTTATCGATATTATACGGATAGTGGTTCGTTACAGTAATCATCTTTAAATAAAATGGTTGTGGTAAACGCTCAATGTACTTGATTGACTGATCAAAGAAAATTTTATCTTTTAAGCCATATCCGATATAGTAGCTTGGTTTGTTCTGATAGAAAGACAGTGGCATAAAGTATTGGTAGCCAAATGACTTATAAGCATTATTTCTATTCCAGAAGGAGCCAGCACCACCATGCATTACAGCAGTAGTATAACCAGCTTGTTGATGCAAAATGGCTGGAGCACTTTCAAAAGTATTAGAAGTACCATACGTAGACATTGCACTACCTGATTGTAGTCCGTATAAAGAATTTTCAAGCATCATTTCGGCATCAGAAGTCTTGCCTTGTCCTACTTGATTAAAGAAATTATCAAAACTAATGGTGTCTTTTTGATGATAAATCTTATTCAGATTTGGCGTTACCTCTTTACCTTTCCATTTGTAGCCAATCAGAAATTGTTGAAAACTTTCCAAATGGATGATTAACACATTTTTTCCTTTAGCCACGCCGGTGTAAGCGGGATTAGGTTTAACGTAATTTTCTTTTAAATAGTTTCTAACAGACTTCAAATCAGAAACATTAGCTTTGGCCATCTGTGCACTAGTTTGTGCTGTCTTATAGCCATCATAAATAGCATATTCATTGATTCCCAGATATTTGACGATGTAATTATTATCAAAAGTTCTCGTCAAAAGTCCAGAACGATCATTTTGGGCCATCAATAAATTCAGTCCCATTAAGCTGACAGCCAAAGCCTCAATTAACAAATTAACTTTTAGCTTCAGTGGACGAACATCCATCTTAATTACTTTGGTCGCCAATAACACGATAATTACAGCAATATCAGCAAAAGCTAAAAAATCGCTAGCTAGTGTAATTCCTGCAATACTTTTACCCAAATTATCGGAAGTCGAGCCTGATGTCTTAATAATTGAAAATGACAAAAAGTTTGAAAATTCACGATAATATAAAATATTGGCAAATAACCACAGTGTTAGCAAAAAATCGATAACTAAAATAATCCAATAGGATTTACGTCCTTTAAAAAATAGCCCAATTCCCAGCAAAAGCATCCCTGAAGGAATCGGATTAATCAGCAATAAAAATTGCTGCATTGGACCAACTGCTCCTAAATTAAACTTAGTTAAATAGATAAAATAAGTTTTAAGCCAAAACAAGACTAAAACAATCGTAAAAAAGCCTAACTTAGTCTGTGTCAGCCACCTAAAAAAAGATTTAGTGTGTTCCACGCGCTTCTGCTCCTCTCATTACGGTAATTTATCTTACTACGAAATTTAGTAAGACACCGTTGTTTTAATAAAAATTAATCATTTTTTGTGCTTTTTATCTTTTTCGGCTTAAAAATCCAGCCTAAGATGCCGAGAAGCATACCGAAAAAATATGTTGAAAAGCGCCAAATAAACATAGCCAAAATTAACGCACCATGTGAAGAAATGAAGGTGGAGAATAACGTTTGGAAACTATATTCTGCCCCTCCTGACGCACCTGGAATAGGAATGATCGCCATAAACATGATAATCATTATATTCATTTGCGTAACTTGATACCAAGAACAAGATACATTTAGCGCTGTTAATACCATAAATGGAATGGAGTAAAAGAAAAGTAGCTGCAATACTGTTAAAAGCGAGGCAACAAATAATTTCTTCTTTTCTTTTTTTAGTTTCTGACTCTCTGCATAAAAAGTATCAATCTTTTCTAAAGTAGCCTTACGCCACTTCTCAACTCGTTCCTTTTTCATCATTTTTGCCAACAAGTCCATTAACCAATTAGTTGCCTTTTTAGTAAAACGATAAGCAAACATAATTGCCAGCAAAAAGATAATTGAACTAACATGAATCAAAAAGCCAATTGCAATAAAAATTGCTAAACCAGCGAACTTAGTCATTACCATGTGAAAGCCAAAAATAATTGTAAATACATAGGCAAACAAAACAACGATCTGATAAATAATAAATTTCATCAGCAAAATTGAGGTGGAACGGCCACCTTCCATGCCCATTTGAATCATTGCGGCTAGCTGTGATGGTTGTCCACCCGTGGACATTGGTGTAATTGCATTAAATAGAGCTTGAATAATTGGAATTCGCAAAAACGACCAAGCTGACCTTTTAGGCTCTTTCTTTCGATGAGCTAAAGTAGCTAAGATACCGGCTTCACATACATAGGACGAAAGCATTAAAGCAAAAACCATGATTAATGCAAAAATATTCAGGCCATGAGCTGCCCGTAATATTTCCGATATCGGTGTAGCTTTTAAATCTGCATATAGCACAAAGGCACTGATTGCTAAAACAACCAGAATGCCCCACAAATGTTTTTTATTCATTAATGTATTTGGCCTAGCTCTTTTCCTAATTCATATTGCTCATGATAAAATTCGTCCCAAATTTTAGCTAAATGATCTTCTGAATACTGTTGACTTGCCTTACGCGATAATTCGCTGTATTTCTGCAAAGTTTGTGGATTGGCAACTACTTTTTGCAATACTTGATTCATTTCGCCAAAATCTTTCCCGCTTAGATAATAGCCATCGATAATTGCCTTATAAAGATCAAGGTCACGCAATAATACTGGTGTTCCACAACTGAATGCTTCCAAAACTGACATTGGGAACAATTCATCATATGATGGAAGAACAAATAAGTCTGCAATATTTAAATACTTAACTAACTTCTCTCGCTCTACAATTCCCGCAAACGTCATATTCTTAGGTGGATTGTCAACCATTTCTTTGTAATGATCATAGCCATCAGTGATTTTGCCAAACGAAAAACCGCCTGCCCAGATAAATTGAATATCAGGATTAGCTTGTGCCATCTTAACAAAGTCATCGATCCCCTTGCGTTCCTGTACTTGACCATCACCAAAAACAACAAATTTATCAAGTGGAATTCCTAATTCATGACGAAATGCGTTTTTGCTGGCCAATGATTCTTCATAAAATTCTGTTTTTGAAACAAAATTAGGAATATATCTAACCTTGTTCCGATCAATTCCATAGTTAACCAACTTATCAATAAAGATTGGATTAACTACAACAATTTGATCCATGCGTTTATAAAAATCAATTACATATTGATAAAAAACTTTTTTAGCTACGCCTGGCAACTTAATTGAGCCTTCTAATGTATCTGGTAAAAAGTGAACATAGCCAATCTTCCTGCCACGTGCTGGTGAAAAACTATTTGCGTAATAGGTTGGATTAATCGTGTGATAATGCGTTAAATCGCTATTGCCATATTTGTTAATCGTTACATAAAATTCGTCTACTAAGTGCGTCCTCAGAAGTTTAATCAATTCATTATAAGCTGAACCTACACCCTGTCCTTTAACAGAATCAGCTTGCGAGAACATATTAATTCTAATCATTTAGTTCCTCTTTTTAGTCTCCTCATCATGCTTAGTTTGATAGTGATCAATTGCATACTGATAAAAATCAGACACATTTTTAGCAAATTGATCAGCTGAAATCTTCTGTAATTTATTTTGCAAAAGTTCCTGCGGGATTCTTTTCGTCCCTTGCTTAAGCAAAGTAATAATCTCTTCTAACATTTCTTGTTGTGTAGTAAATGTCAGCCCAAAAATATCTTGATCAAAAATGTTTTCGGTATAGTCTGTGTCATAAACCACACATGGCGTACCTGCAGCTAGAGCCTCAATATAAGTCAACCCCTGTGTTTCTGTATCACTAGCTGAAACAAAAAGATCAGCCATTCGATAATAATTACCAACATCGCCATGCTCTACATTACCGACAAAAATAACGTAATTCTCTAGTGTTAATCGCTCTACCTGATCCTTTAACACATCAACATCAGGGCCATCACCTGCGATAACAAATTTCACATTAGGAAATTCATCAATAATTTCAGGCATTACGTTCAAAATATGATTAATCTTTTTTTCGGCTGCAATTCTACTTAAGGTTAAAATTACAGGCGCATCTTGATCAATTCCAAGTTCTTGCCGCACATCACGTTGAATATCGTTGTTCATGCCCTGCAAATCTACTCCAGTAGGAATCACCCTAATTGGTATTTGAACGCCATAGCGCCGTAATAATTCTTCAACTCGGCCACTAGGAGCAATACATCCATCCATATTTTTCAAATAGCTTTTAACAAATTGTCTAACATGATATGGACGAAGCAAATGCCCATTTAAAATATAGTGCAAGTAATCTTCATACATCGTATGGTAAGTGTGGATAGCAGGAATATCTAATTGATGAGCTACATATTTGCCAATAGTACCTAATGCAAATTCAGTTTGAGTATGAACTATATCAAGATTAACTTCTTTAGCTACTTTGGTTGCTTCAAATAGTCCTCTAAATGCTATTCGCCGATCGGTAAATGAGACAAAAGGAATACTGCTAAAACGAAATACATTCGGTTCTACAGTTCCTTTTTTCACGTTCGGATCAGTAGTAGTAAAAATAAATACATTATGCCCCTGCTTTTCCAACGCTTCTTTTAACGTTTTAATTGAAGTAGCTACGCCACTTATCTGGGGAAAATATGTATCGGTATAAAGACCAATATTCATTTGAGTACCTCCATATGTAGCATTATAAAGATTCCTGTATTCATGTGCAATTTATATAATAAAATGCTAACATTTTAAAATAAAAAAAGCGATCCAATAATTGGATCGCTTCATAATAATAGCGGTGATCGGGGTCGAACCGATACGTCCGTAATGGACACCAGATTTTGAGTCTGACGCGTCTGCCAATTCCGCCACACCGCCATAATATTAAATTTTAAAATAATCAACTTATTCGGTTGATAAGGCGGAGGTCGGATTTGAACCGACGATTAAGGTTTTGCAGACCTCTGCCTTACCACTTGGCTACACCGCCATAAGTTATGAAATTATTTAGAATTGGGATAGCTGGATTCGAACCAGCGCATGTTAGAGTCAAAGTCTAATGCCTTACCACTTGGCTATATCCCAATACTAGGGCGGAATGTGGGAATCGAACCCACGCATGCTGGATCCACAAACCAGTGTGTTAACCCCTTCACCAATTCCGCCATGAAGGTAAACAGGGATAGTAGGAATTGAACCCACACTAGCGGTTTTGGAGACCGATGTACTACCTTTATACGATATCCCTATTATGGAGGAGGGTGGATTCGAACCGCCGAACTCAGAGAGAGCGGTTTTACAGACCGCCGCGTTTAGCCACTTCGCTACTCCTCCAGATGATGGCGCGGGACGGAATCGAACCGCCGACACAAGGAGCTTCAATCCTTTGCTCTACCAACTGAGCTACCGAGCCATCTTACGGTCCATATGGGATTTGAACCCATGATCTCCTCCGTGACAGGGAGGCGAGATAAACCACTGCTCCAATGGACCAAATTGCGGGAGCTGGATTTGAACCAACGACCTTCGGGTTATGAGCCCGACGAGCTACCAGACTGCTCCATCCCGCGATATTCAATTAAGGAGGATGTGGGATTTGAACCCACGCGCGGCAGAACCGCCTAACGGTTTTCAAAACCGTCCCCTTAAGCCACTTGGGTAATCCTCCATTGCTTAATGCCAAAAAATTAAATTGTGGCAATGACCCGTACGGGATTTGAACCCATGTTACGGCCGTGAAAGGGCCGTGTCTTAACCACTTGACCAACGGGTCATGTAACTCACTCAAGAGCACTTTATTATAATAACTAATCACACTTCAAAAGTCAAGAACTTTTTATTTATTTTTTTAATTAGCTATTACTATTGTGATCTCTCAATCACAACGTATTTAATATTAATAGATATTCAGTCAAAATGCAAGTACTTTTTTATTTTTTGTTGTAAAACATTTATATCTATCTTAATACTTCAAATTAGCTAGAGCAAAACAGCTTCTCTTATCTTTAATTAAATGATCTTTATAAATTGTTCCATATTAAACTGCTTCTTTATATCACTATGAAATCCCCCACAAAATTATTTTTTTAATATAGATCATACAAGAAGAAATTTAAAACAATCGACTCTCCCTATGTTATATACACGATTATTGACTTGAATCAATGTCCAAGGCTTTTACCTAAAAGAAGTGTAATAATTGCCATTAAGTCATTCAAAATAATATGCATTTAGGTTTATCAATAACTCAAAATTAAGGTTTTAACATCTTATGACGTGTTTTCAATGCAGAGAGAACTTAACGAACTCATCTCCTTCCATCCACTATACATATGGTTGCATATAAGACGATACATTTGTAATTCCTTACTGTTTCAGCAGGTATTTACTCCTTTGTAAACGTCCCATACTCATAATATCATTGCTACTGGCTCTTAGTTCTAACACTTTCATCGGACTAAGAATGTCGCTCGGTACACAAAAAAACTGCTCTAGAAATTAATCTAGAACAGTTACTTTTCTATATAGCGGAGACAGAGAGATTCGAACCCTCGCACCGGAATAACCCGATCTACACCCTTAGCAGGGGCGCCTCTTCAGCCACTTGAGTATGTCTCCAATGGGCCTAAATGGACTTGAACCATCGACCTCACGCTTATCAGGCGTGCGCTCTAAACCAGCTGAGCTATAGGCCCATATAAAGCGGGTAACGAGAATCGGACTCGCGACTAAAGCTTGGAAGGCTTTCGTTTTACCACTAAACTATACCCGCACCTAATATAAAATGAAATGGCGCGGGACGGAATCGAACCGCCGACACAAGGAGCTTCAATCCTTTGCTCTACCAACTGAGCTACCGAGCCATCTTACGGTCCATATGGGATTTGAACCCATGATCTCCTCCGTGACAGGGAGGCGAGATAAACCACTGCTCCAATGGACCAAATTGCGGGAGCTGGATTTGAACCAACGACCTTCGGGTTATGAGCCCGACGAGCTACCAGACTGCTCCATCCCGCGATATTAATATAAAAGCCATATTATGGACCTTGTAGGACTCGAACCTACGACAGGACGGTTATGAGCCGTCTGCTCTAACCAACTGAGCTAAAGGTCCAAGCTTACAATTATAGCGGCGGGGGGGATCGAACCCTCGACCTCCCGGGTATGAACCGGACGCTCTAGCCAGCTGAGCTACACCGCCAAAATGTAACCAATCACCATTAGATTACAATCGGGAAAACAGGATTCGAACCTGCGACCCCCTGGTCCCAAACCAGGTGCTCTACCAAACTGAGCCATTTCCCGTTTTTAAGTGCGCCCTGAAGGATTTGAACCTTCAACCTTCTGATTCGTAGTCAGACACTCTATCCAGTTGCGCTAAGGGCGCATCATCAATGCCGGGGATCGGAGTCGAACCGATACGGTTGAAACCAACCGCGGGATTTTAAGTCCCGTGCGTCTACCAATTCCGCCACTCCGGCGTGTTGATGAAAGCGGAAGACGGGATTCGAACCCGCGACCCCCACCATGGCAAGGTGATGTTCTACCACTGAACTACTTCCGCGTAATATAAATGCCGATTATACGACTTGAACGTACGACCCCCTGTTTACAAGACAGATGCTCTACCAACTGAGCTAAATCGGCATATTGTCAATATGTGGTTGGCAATACGGGTGGTGGGACTTGAACCCACACGTCCGAAAACACTAGAACCTAAATCTAGCGCGTCTGCCAATTCCGCCACACCCGCATATATAGGGTCATGAGCCGTGAGGGACTTGAACCCTCGACCCACGGATTAAAAGTCCGTTGCTCTACCAACTGAGCTAACGACTCGATATGGAGGATACAGGGCTCGAACCTGTGACCTCCTGCTTGTAAGGCAGATGCTCTCCCAGCTGAGCTAATCCTCCATATTGAGCACGGCAGCTTCCTTTCCTCGCAGGCAGTTGCCCACCAACTACTTTCGGCGT
>NZ_PCYY01000031.1:0-14811 GCF_002553955.1 Lactobacillus sp. UMNPBX12 | reverse complement strand
GTAGACGTTGGTAAGAGAAATGGAAAGCACGAATAGTCCAAAATGTATGAAAATAAAACATAGTCATACATTTGCTTACATTTTTCATAGCAGTGAACTTGTACGCTACTTGAAGTTGTCTGATTATGCTACTGATAAATAAAATTAAAGAGCTCAAGAATGCTTTAATGATGAAGCATCTTGAGCCTTTTGATTTTTAGTAAAAAAATATCCAAGACCGAAATCTTGGATACTCATTGGAGCTGGAACTGTGCTTGATGAGGCAACTGCTAGAATTTCAGGAGCTAGATTCGTTGTTAGCCCATCTTTTAACGAAAATACTGCTAAGGAATGCAATCTGTATGCGGTTCCTTACATGCCCGGTTGCTTTAGTCCAACGGAAATTCAATCTGCTTTAACTTATGGTGCTGACGTAGTCAAAATCTTCCCAGGTTCAATTGCTGGTAAAGGCATTATTTCTGAAATTCATGGACCTTTCCCATATGTTAATGTAATGCCAAGTGGTGGTGTATCATTAGGAAATATGCATGAATGGTTTGCTAGTGGTGCCCATGTTGTTGGTGTAGGTGGCGGATTAGTTGGACCTGCTAAAAATGATGATTATAAAGCTGTATTGCATAATGCTCAAGCTTTTCATAATGAATTTCAAAGTATTATTTGTGCCAACTCAGCTGTTACTAGGAAGGTGCCAGTGAAGGCATAGTTTTTTTGGGGGGAATATGACACCCCTATTTAAAAAATAAATTAATGAAATAAAAAAACGTCGAATCCATTCAGATTCGGCGTTTTTGATTAACTAAATATATTTGTTACTTAGTAGTTGAAACGTATGATGATAATACATCCTTCAAGTCGCTATCCTTGATTGAAACGTCAGCCTTCTTCAAAACAGTAGCAATAACGTCTTTCATAGTAGCTTGGTCTTGAGCCATTGATGCGTAAATTTGATCATCAATAGCCTTCTTGTGGTCAGCAAACTTACCCTTAGCTGGGTGGCTGATCATCTTGATTACGTGGTAACCAGATTGTGACTTAACTGGAGTTGAAGTAACTTCACCAGTCTTAAGCTTGAAGGCAGCGGTCTTGAATGAGCTGTCTAAAGTGGTGTCGGTTGAGTCAAATGATGGCAATTTACCAGCCTTGTTCTTAGTAGCAGTATCAAGTGAGTACTTCTTAGCTAAAACCTTGAAGCTCTTGCCATCTTTCAATTGCTTGATGATGCTTTGAGCAGTTGACTTCTTAGCAACCAAGATGTGTTGAACAGTTACCTTAGGTTGGTAGCTCTTCCAAGCTTGTTGTTCTTGCTTCTTAGTAACTTTCTTAATGTGCTTCAATGCTTGTTCAGAAAGAAGGTTAGTCTTAATGTTTTGCTTGAAGCTTGAAGCAGTCATACCGTTTTGTTGTAAAACAGCACTAAATTGTGAGCCGTATTGCTTCTTGTAGTTGTTGTATTGCTTGTCGACTTTCTTTTGAGATACGTACTTGCCGTATTGTTGTTCCAAAGCGCGGTTGATGATCATGTTAGCCAAAGTTGACTTACCAGCTTGTGACTTCTTCATTTCATCATAGTATTGTTCTTGAGTAATCTTGCCACCCTTGTATGAAGCAACAGTAGCTTTAGTGCCGCTATTAGAACAAGCAGCAGTTGATAATGCAACGCCAGCTACAGCTACGACTGCAGCAATTTTTTTTATATAACTCTTCATAAAAATAATATCTCCACATCCTTAAATAAGTAACTGTTCATTAATATACCATAAAAAAGGGCGTTTCGTTTTTAAATTACGAATTTTCACAGAAAAATCAAATTTTCTTTATTTTTTCTTAGTTCTTTGTGTCTTGTGAGTTAGTATCTGGCACGATGTTTTCCAAATCTTGGTTCAATTTATCGCTCTTTTTTTCTATGCGGTTAACGATAGGTTGAATATGGTCGGAATAATGTTCAACACTATCATTAATATCACTAATTGTACGTTCAGCTGTTGGCATTTGTTCATTTAATTCTTGACTAGCCTTTTTAGCTTTTTGCAAGGCAGAATTAAAGCGTTGGCTTTCATGTTTAATTGCTTCGAACTCATCTTTTAATGGCTTGCCTGGGCGATTACCATTGCTATCTTTCATACAGGAAAAAACTAGCCCAGCTGTTGCACCAAAAACTGTGCCTAATAAGAAATGTTTCATTTTTAACCTCTAAAATTGTGCCTTAATTTTGTTAGCAACTTCGTTGTATTTAGCTTCATCGTATTTGTCAGCGTTGTTGCGGGTCATCAGCTTCAAGCCGTCGCCTTCAAAACGAGGAATGAAGTGAATGTGTGAGTGCATAACTACTTGATTTGCGGCCTTACCATTATTAGTAGTAATGTTCATTGCAGTAACATTAGGGAAGGCTGCCTTAATTGCATTAGCAATTTCAGGAATATATTGTAAGTAGCGTTGTGCGTCTTCCTTGGTGTAGTCAAACAAGTTAACGATGTGCTTTTTTGGCACCATTAAGGTGTGGCCTGGGTTAACTTGAGAAATATCTAAGAAGGCCTTAACATCGTCATTTTCAAAAACGGTATAGCTAGGAATTTCACCGCGGATAATTTTGCAGAATAAACAATCTTTGTCTAAATTTTCCATAATAAAACCTCATATCCTTGTACTTTAGTTTACTATTAAATCCATGCTATCATAATAAAGGTATAAATTCAGTAAAGAAAGATAGGAAAAATGACATTAAAAATTGAACATTTAACGGGAGGCTACACGGGTGTCCCGGTTATTAAAGATATTAATTTGGAAATTAAGCCGGGTGAGGCGCTGGGCTTAATTGGTTTAAATGGGGCCGGTAAATCAACCACAATTAAGCATATTTTAGGTTTGCTTAGACCGCAAAAAGGTAAGATCACTTTAAACGACGTAGTTTTGACGCAACAACCAACGAAGTTTAAGCGTGAAGTGGCTTATATTCCTGAAACACCAATTTTGTATCCAGAATTGACATTAAAAGAGCATTTGGAATTGACCATGCTTAGCTACAAATTGGATGAAAAGAAGGCTTGGGAAAGAGCACATGAACTGCTTAAGATGTTTAGACTTGATGACAAGCTGGAATGGTTGCCAATCCACTTTTCAAAAGGGATGCGCCAAAAGGTAATGATCGTTTCTGCTTTTTTAGCAGATACAAGTTTGCTCGTGATCGATGAGCCATTTACAGGACTTGATCCTTTGGCAGTTGCTAACTTAATCGATTTAATAAAAAAAGCAATTGCTGACAAAAAGATGGTCTTAATGACTACTCACGTTTTAGCTGATGCACAGCAAGCGATTTCGAATTATGCTGTGTTAAACCGCGGCACGATCGAAGTTGTGGGGAGTTTGCAAGAAATTCGTCAGCACTATGGCCTTAAGCCAGATGATCCTTTTGACAAGTTATACCTTGCTTTGAATAGAGAGGATAATGGCAATGCGTGAGTTAGCGAATAGAAGGTTGAGCGAGAATCTTAAACAATCAGTAAAATATTTGACGCTGGTGTTTAATGACTTCTTTATTTTAGCGTTGATCTTTTTGTTTGGGGCGCTGATGTTCTGGTATGCCCAAGCTATGCGCGTAATTCCCAATAATCTGTGGTTCTATAAGCCACTTGTCGGCTTTATCATGTGGTTGCCATTATTAGCTGGTCGATTAGTTACCTTATTAAAAGAGGCCGACATGCAATTTCTGTTTACGCAAGATGAACAAATGGGTGAATATCTGAAGCCGATGATTCGTTACAGTATGGTGCTGCCAACAATTCTGATTGTTTTGCTTGGCGGAATTCTGTTTCCGTTTGCGACGGTAAAAGCTGGAATCCCAGTTTGGGCATATGTAATCCTGATTATCAGCACTGTTTTATTAAAATTGTGTATGTTGCTGATTGAAAAAGAGAGTTTGTACTTCTACTACAATTGTCCGCAATGGATATTATTAGTGGTAACTCTGGAAGCTTTGTTGATTGGCTCACTAGGATCATTTATTTATCCAATTGAAGTTGTAGTATTAATGGTAATTACACATTTTGGTACTAAAAAAGAAAAGGGCGTCTTCAACTGGCGCTATGCAATTGAAACTGAACAAGCTAGAAAAGACCGCGTTTATTCAATTTTCAGTATGTTTACCGATGTGGCAGAAAAGCAAGTTACAATCAAACGCAGAAGATACCTCGACTTTCTTTTACCAAAATCATTGGCTAAGGAAAATCCTAATTTGTTCTTGTATCGGAGATCACTTTTGCGTAATCCAGAATACTTGAACTTATTAGTCAGAATGACTGTCTTTGCAATCTTGGTATCGTGGTTAGTGCAAGATTGGCGTTGGGCACTAGGCCTTTCATGCTTGGTAATCTTTTTAACGGTCTATCAATTATTGCCAATGGCAACAGAGTTTGACCGCAACTTCATGTACCGCGTTTACCCAATTAAACGGCAAAATCGTGGCAGGGACTTGGTAAAGGTGTTGACAATGGGCTTGTTTATTCAATGGCTCTTGATTAGTGTCTGCTGGTTAATTGTGCTACCAATTAATGTTAACTTGTTTGAAGCGATGGCAATTTTACTTGGTTTCACTATGATTGTAACTGCCACTTACTTGCCAGGCAGAGTTAAAAAAATGAATCAAAAAAATTTTGGAATTAGATAGGAATAGAGAATGAGATTAAGAAATAAACCTTGGGCTGTTAAGCTTGTAAACGACCATCCAGAAAGTGTTTTGCAAAATCCTGATCCTGAAAAAAAGATCGACTGGACTGAACGATTTGGTAATGATCATCCCATCGAAATTGAAGTAGGTTCTGGTAAGGGACATTTCATTACTACGTTAGCTGAACAAAATCCTGATAAAAATTATGTCGCATTAGAATTGCAAACTACGGCTGCGGGGATTATCTTGCGAACAAAGTTGGAAAAGGGCTTGGATAATTTACAAATCTTACGCGGGGATGCGGCTGACATCAACTGCTTCTTTCCAGCAAATAGCACCAATGTTATCTACTTGAATTTTAGTGATCCATGGCCAAAGACTCGTCATGAAAAGCGTCGTTTGACTTACAAGAGTTTTTTGAGCAAGTATGAACAAGTTCTGAAGCCAGAAGGACATATTGAATTTAAAACCGACAATGCGGGCTTGTATGCTTACTCTGTTCAGAGCTTGAATAATTATGGAATGAAGTTTGATTTTGTTTCAGTTGATCTTCATCATGAAAAGCCAGAGATTGTGGAAAAGAATATTGAAACAGAATACGAGCATAAATTTGCAGCTAAGGGTAATCCAATTTATGCTTTGCACGCTCATTTTGAGGATGAATAGTTTGAAGCGTCTAGAGTTACAGCAGATAAACTCTAGGCGTTTTTTAATGCTTTATTGGATAAAATCTTGCTACTAGCTCATCGCTTTAGTTATTTTGTTTTAGAATAGAACTGTAAGATTTCAGATTATTGGAGGGAAAATTATGGAAGATAAACCTTATTATGAACAAGAATATCACGAACCTAAAACTGATATTCCTAGACCAACTTTTGGACAAGCATTCAAACTTTTGTTTACTGCACCATTTAAGTGGAATGCACGTAGTATTCGTCGTGGATTTTGGTATGCCTATGTTTGGGCAATTATTTTGCGAGTCATTTTAGCAGCATGTTCAGCTACGGCATATTCAATTGATGGCATTACTTATTAAAGTAATGAATTCTTCTTATTAACGCAGTTTCAACTGGTACACTTATTATTCAAATAATTATCTATCTACTGATTATTTGGATCTTATTAGGCTTACTTGGCTTTACCATAAGAAGATTGCATGATACTGACCACACCGGTTGGTGGTACTGGATCTCGGTTATTCCATTTGGGTATTTGTTTTTACTTTACTTCATGGTTTTGCCAACTGTTGAAAAACCAGTTCGTTGGGGCAGTTATCTATTTAAAGAAAAGAAATAATTGTAAGATTCAATTTCTAGCTTTTTAGTTAAAGAATGGTTATAATAATATCAACTTATAAAAAGTAAGAAATACATGAGGTATGAAAAATGGAAAAGATTAAAGAATTAACTGAAGATCAATTAAAGGAAATTACTAAAGAAGGACGTACTGTGCTTGAATTCTCAGCTGATTGGTGCCCAGACTGCAAGTTTCTTGCTCCATTTATGCCTGAAATTGAAAAAGATTTTTCTGATGCAAAATTCTACGAAATTGACCGCGACGGTTCAATTGACATAGCAAAAAAATTAATGATTATGGGAATTCCTTCATTTGTTGTCTACCAAGATGGCAAAGAAATTGGTAGACTAGTAAATAAGGACCGTAAAACTAAAGATGAAGTGGAAAACTTTTTACGATCACTTGACTAATAGAGGAGAATAAAAAAGCATGATTACTAGTACTAATAAAGAAGCTTATCCTAACACTTTGATCGTTATCTTAGGTCACGATGAAGGCCGTAGCTCATTTGAGGAAAAAGAAGACGTTACTCGCGTAACTAACGATGAAGGCAAGACCATTGGTTACAACTTCTTCAACGTTGATAAGTTAGTTGACTTTGATAAGTTACCAAATGGTCCAGTTAAGTTGTCAGACGATGAGCTTGTTGCACTGAACAAGAAGCTTGATGAAGTTGGTTTTACTGACAAGTTAGCATATGGCAAGCCAACTTTAGTTTATGGCTACGTTAAGACTTGTGAACCACACCCTGATTCAGATCACTTGCACGTAACTACTGTTGAGGTTGCTGATGGTGAAGAACACCAAATCGTTTGTGGTGCACCAAATATCGCTCAAGGTCAAAAAGCAGTTGTTGCACTTCCAGGTACTTTAATGCCAAATGGTGCACAAATTTGGCCAGGTGAATTGCGCGGTGTTGATTCATACGGCATGATTTGTTCAGCTCGTGAATTAGGTTTGCCACACGCACCACAAAAGCGCGGGATCATGGTTGTTCCTGATAGCTTCGAAGTTGGTGCAGAATTTGAACCAACTAAGTGTGATGAACTGATCGCTAGTGGTGAAATTACTTTATAATTTGAATAAAGCAAAAATAAAAAGTTGACCAGTTGGTGCAAAAAAGCTAATTGATCAACTTTTTTATTTTGTCTAAGAAAAGCCACCAGTTTCACCTTTTAAGGAGCTAGTGAACCGATTTTGTGGGAAATAGTTTTACCCGTAAGATCTTTAATGATCAAATGATCGACAGTATTAACATAATTGTCGTTTTCATCATAGATTTCTTTTGATTTTAAAAATTTTAGCATAAGAAAAATGGTAAAATAGTTAACGAATAAAAACGTTGAAATTTCGAGGGTAAATAAATGTTAGACAAGAATAAGCAAATTTGGTTCATTGGTATTAAGGGTACAGGTATGGCATCCCTTGCCTTGCTTTTACATGACTTAGGCTATGATGTAGCAGGTAGTGACATTGAAAAATATACCTTTACGCAAGTGCCACTTGAAAATGTGGGCATTGATGTTAAAAACTTTAACCCGGATAACATCAAGAGCAATGATGAACAAGTAATTGTTAAAGGGAATGCTTTTAAAGAAGACAATCCAGAAGTTAAAGCTTGCCTTGAAAAGGGTGTTAAGTGGCAATCATATCCAGATACTGTTGAAGAAATTGTGCAAATGCATACTTCAATTGGTATTTCAGGCACTCACGGCAAGACCTCAACTACCAGTCTTTTATCACACGTCTTAGGTGAAGTTGCCCCAACTTCATACTTAATCGGTGATGGTCGCGGCAAGGGCGTGGCAAATTCACGTTTCTTTGTTTATGAAGCTGATGAATATCGTCGTCACTTCTTGGCATATCACCCAGATTACCAAATTATGACTAACATCGACTTTGACCACCCAGACTACTTCAAGGATCAAGACGATTACACCAGCGCATTCCAATCAGCAGCTGATCAAACTAAGAAGGCATTGTTTGTATGGGGCGATGACAAGCGTCTTCAAAGCCTTAAGACTGATATTCCTAAATACACTTACGGCTTTAACGATACTGATGACTTCCAAGCTACTGACATTAAGAAGTCAACTACTGGTTCTAGGTTCCATGTTTTAGCACATGGCAAGGATCTTGGCGAATTTGAAATTCACTTGTTTGGTGACCACAGCATTTTGAACTCAACTGCTGTTATTGCGGTTGCCTACACTGAAAAGGTACCAATGGATGACATTCGTGATGGTCTTCTTACCTTCAAGGGTGCTAAGCGTAGATTTAGCGAAAAAGACTTTGGCGACATTGCAGTTATTGATGACTATGCTCACCACCCAACTGAAATGCGTGCAACTATCCAAGCTGCTCGTCAAAAGTTCCCAGACAAGAAGTTGGTTGTCGTCTTCCAACCACACACTTTCTCAAGAACTAAGAAGTACCAAAAGGACTTCGAAGAAATTTTACGTGGTGTAGATAAGGCTTACGTAACTCCAATTTATGCTTCAGCTCGTGAAGCTAATGGTGATATTTCAAGTGAAGACTTGGTTAAGAATATCCCAGGTTCAGAAGTTATCGACTTAAACAATATTGCTGACTTAACTAAGAATAAGAATTCAGTCATTGTCTTTATGGGTGCAGGTGATATTCCTAAGTATGAAGATGCTTTTGAAAAGTTGCTTTAATTGAAAGATAAGCATGAAAAAAACTGTTCTCAATAAGAGAGCAGTTTTTATTTTGGCTAATCTTTGATTTTATCCTTGAGATCCAGGCTCTTTTCATAAATAAAGTAACCGATGATGCAGGTGATGATATCACTGGCTGCTTGAGCCCAAACGATACCGTGGTAGCCAAATGTGACTTTTAGAATTTCTAATGCGATAAAGTAGACAACGCCTTGACGAGTAATTGCCATGATGAAGGCAGCCCAAGCATTACCAACTGATTGGAAGACGGTAGTGTAAACTAAAATGATACCAACGATTGGTGTGGTAATAATAGTGGCAATTAACATATAACTACCAGCGTTGACGATATCTGGTTGATTCATAAATAGAGCGGTGACTGGACGAGCAAATAAAATTAATAATCCGCCTGAAATTACAGCATAAACAACTTGCACAAGAATATCGAAGTTTAGAGTTTTCTTTAATCGTTTCCAGTTTTTAGCACCATAGTTGTAACCAATTAAAGGTTGTGAACCAAAGGCAAAACCAACGATTACCAAGATAACGATACTGTAAATCTTTTGGGTGATTCCCATTGCGGCAACTTTGTTTGCACCGTATAGAGCTAAAGATGAGTTAAGAAGTGCCATGCCAAAGCTTTGAGCGAAGTTGGTGATTGAACCGGGGATGCCGATTGCTACGATATCTTTGATTGTTTTGCCGCTAATTTTGCTATATTTTAGCTTTAATTTGATGTAGTCAGTTTTGTATAAAACGTAGTAAATGAGAATAGCATCAGTGACTAGATAACCTGTAACGTTGGCAATCCCAACACCGATTGCACCCATTTTGAAAACAAACAAGAAAATAGGATCAAGGATGATAGCTAAAATGGTTCCTGTCATTGTAGCAACCATTGCTTGGGTAGCTAAGCCTTCCGTTCTGATTAAGTTCTGCGGAATGATTGAGAAGATAATTAGCGCAGCGCCAATTGATATTACACGATAAAAATCGGCAGCATCTTGATAGGTGGCAGCTTTTGCTCCTAAAAGATGAAGGATCGGATTTTCAAAAATTAGTAAAATAGCTGTTAAGATTAAACCGGTGACAATTCCACCAATCATACAAAAACTACTTACGCGTTTACTCAAGGCATAATTCTTTTCGCCGAATAAACGCGAAATCAATGAAGAACCACCGAGACCAAAAATGTCGGAAACGGCAATTAAAAAGGTAAAGAGCGGGGCACCGATCGTGATTCCTGCTACCAAGTTTGTATCACCAGTTTTGGCAACAAACATTGTGTCTGCCAGGTTGTAGATCATGGTAGTGATCATCCCTAGAACAACTGGCAATGCTAGCTTAAAGTAGACCTTTTTGATCGGGGCTTTAGCAAATAATTCATCCATAAATTTTCTCCTACATTGAAAAAAGCGACCTAGAAAGATACTTTGAGGTAAACCTCACGATTCTAGGTCGCCATATATTATCGTTAATTTAATTTTAGCATATTATCTTAATTAGCAAGGTGATTATCTAAATTGAAGTTGCCTTGGAATTCATCTGTGGTGCTTTCTTGATCCATACCATATTCAGCGTCGTCGCCCCAGTAAATGTATTGTGCGTTTTTACCTTTGGTGCCAGCAATTCTGAAGTAAAGTGCAGCGCTGTCGCCTTTACCAGTGGTCTTGGTGGCATCTACCTTAACTTTTTGACCAATCTTGAGCAACTTGCTAGTTGACTTGAGCTTATTATTTAAAACGTGGATCTTGTTTAAAATAGTGGCTGTAGTGGTGCCAGAAGCTTGGTAAAGAGTGTTGCCGTTAACAAAACCAGCATTTGAAGCATAAATATAAGCACCGTTGCCTAAAGCATAAAAAGGCTTGCCCTTGATAGTGGTTGTATTCAAACTTCTTTTCTTAGATCCGCTAAGATTTGCAAAGTAGAAAAATACGTCATTCTTAGTTGTGGCGTGGGTTTTAGCTGGCGTTTTAACTAGCATATATTTAGGAATAAGCGACATACCGTTGAAAGTAGTGCGGTGACCGTTTTTATCATAAATGCGAGAGTTGGAACTTAAGATTAAAACATTTTGTCCATCCATTGAGCTAACATTCAAAGATTTGATGTAGCGTTTTTTACCGATGTTAACGTAAGAAGCGGTAGTGTAGTGGTAGTTCTTAGAAGTTTTTGCATCTACTTTTTTACCTTGGATCAGGATAGGCTTGCCATAATATTTAATGAAAAACGCCCGAAAATCCCCGTATTTTAATGCGGGGATGGATAGGGCCAAGCTGACCTAGCAGTCAGCTTTTTTTATTCTAAAAATAGAGACATACGTTCGACTTCCCTGTACAATATAAATATCTAATCTACAGAAGGAGGTGAAATCATGAAGAGAATGAGCAGCTTAGCCTATCATTTTGGCGTTAAGCTTCGCTTTTATCCTAGTTCTAAGCAAAAGAAAATCATTAAGTTGAACTATGATGCGCAACGCTTTGTCTACAACTCTTATGTAGGACGTAATCGAAGCAATTATCATGCTAAGCACTACTTAGCTGTTAGACAATATCAAGCAATGCCCTTTGCTTTTTCTGCTCTTAATAGCTATGAAGCTAGGTTGGCAGAAGAAGTAGTCACTAATAGCGAACTATTGGCTAAGCCTAAGAATATCCGCGATACTTATAGCTTTTTACGCGTTAAAGAAATTGATAGCCTCGCTATTGCCAATGCGATTCAGAACTACCAGAAGGCTTGGAGCAACTATCGCAAGATTGGTCATGGAATCCCAACTTTCCATAAAAAACGCAGCGACTGGTCATATCAGACCAACTGTCAATATCCTAAGCAAAAAGAAGCTTTTCTTGATAACGGGACAGCTAGATTTATTGATGCTAAACATATTAAACTGCCTAAACTGGGTATCGTCCGCATTGCTGGTTTTAGAAGGCTAATCAAAGAGCGTTTGCTTAATCATATCCCAACTCGTATTGGAACAGTCACGATTAAAAAGACCGCTGACGAGCAATTCTACTTATCAATGCAATTAGGCAGCGATATTGCCTTTGTTAAAGCCTTGCCTAAGACGCAAAGTCAAATTGGCATTGACCTTAACCTTGATAATTTCTTAACAGCATCTAACGGAGCAATGGTTGCTAATCCACGATTTTATTGCAAAACCAAAAAGAAGCTTGCCCATGCCCAACGAGTATTATCTCGCAGACAGCGCCGGGCTAAAAAAGAAGGACGCAATTTGCGGCTAGCAAAAAACTATCAAAAGCAGCGTTTAGTTGTAGCTAAACTGCACGACAAGATCAGAAGACAGCGTAATGACTTCTTGCAAGTACTCTCAACTGCACTAATCAAAAACCACGATTTAGTAGTTGCCGAGGAACTAAGAAGCAGAAATCTGTTAAAGAATCATGCCTTGTCTCAAGCCATTTCTGATGTTGGTTGGCGTAGTTTCCTGAACATGCTGGCTTATAAGGCAGATCTATATGGCAAAGAATTTCTAACAATTGATCCTAAGTACACCACCCAAAGATGCCATCAATGTGGCAGTATTATGGGACAAAATAGCTATAAGAAATTAACCCTTAAGGATCGGGAATGGACGTGCCCAATCTGTCAGACGCACCATATTCGCGATTGGAATGCGGCAGTGAATATTCTAGAAAAAGGATTAGGCAAGTGGCAGAATCCTAAAATAAAAGAAGCAGCCTTATTCGGGACTGCAGTCCGCTAGCAACTCACGGACTCAAAAGGCTTTGGTAATTAGACGACCTCTATCGGCAATAGCCAAAAGATTATTGCTGGTAAGTCAAGTCCGTATCTAAGCAAGTTGGTGTTCTGGTTGGCGCAAGCTAACGAGCCACTAAGCCCTAGACTTCAGTCTAGGGTAGTTGACAACTTGAGCCTGATTTAACCGTTGAAGCAACAGTCATCTTCTTGCCATTGACTTTTTGGGTAGTGGTAGTGGTATTGCCTTTGCTGTTGAAGACTTGAACTGTGCCGTTAAAGGATTTCTTGAGAGTAACTTTACCTTTTTGTGATTGCGTAGCTGCTTGAACTGTGTGAACAGGTTGATTGATAATAGCAGCTGCTGGTGCAACACTGATTAATAAAGCTGCTGCGATAGTTGCTAATTTTTTAGTAGTCATATTTGTCTCCTTTGTAATAATCCATTAAGTTGATTTTAGCACTTATGAGACTATAAAAATAACCTCGAAACTCAAACGTTTTCGGGGTTATTTGATTTTATTCACTTAAGTACTTAGGATCAATAAATTTATTGATCACGTTGTTAACTTTCTTTGAATTATCGTACTTGCGGATAATGTTCAAGAAGTCTTGCGTGGTTGCTTGCTTCAAGTAGTAAGTTTGGTAGTAATCGTGTAAAGCATCAAAAAACTTATTTTCACCCATGGCTACTTTTAAAACAGCAGGGAAATCCATACCAAGTTCGTAAGCCATGTCTTCAGTATCAACACCTTTTGGTGGATTATTAACAGGGTAGTTGATGTAGTTGGCCTTTTGATTCTTATTAATGAATTGGTTAGCATTTTCTTTTAAGATCTTGTTAGCACGCTTGACGTTCTTACGAGTGTAGAACTTGCTGTGCATCAGTTTAGCACAGTAGGACTTACTCTTAGTGTAGGTCAAATCGTAAACGCCAGGTTGGTAAGACCTTCGTCAAGCCAAGGTTCCATGTATTCGTCGCTGCCGACAGTGCCGTAGAACCATTGGTGACCAACTTCGTGAGAAACATCTTCAGTTAATTCATTATATCTATCAAGTGGGTGCTTCTTTTGTAAAAAGCCACTAGCGTCGATCATGATCAAGCCAGGATATTCCATCCCACCGGTATCTTTGCCAAGCAAGGTTTCAGTAATATCGATTTCTTTGTAAGGATATTTGCCGATCTTCTTGGTAAAAATGTGGAAACTGTCTTGAGCAGTCATTAAAGCTAGCTTGTTGTATTGCTTGCTGTTTTTGCTTGCAAGGTAGTAGTCGTTGATTCTTACGCCGTTTGCATAAGCGTGATCAACCTTGAATTTGTTGGAAGCTGTGATGCCGACTTCACGCATGTTGTTGGCAACAATTGTGGTTTTACCATTCTTAGTGGTATTTTGACCAGAAGCTGCAACCTTGTAGCTCTTAGGTGCAAAGAAACTAACGTGGAAGTTGCTTACAGCACTGTTGCGGTTTTTCACCAGCATCGTAGTATGGGTGATAATTCCACTTACCGTTGCGATAATCGCTTAAGTATGGGAAACAGAATGACAGGTTATAAACCTTACCGCCGTTGATATTTTGGTAGCCAAAACGATCTTGTCTCTTAGGTACACCGGTAACTACGTTGACAGTTAAATCAGTAGATTCACCTGTATTTAGACTTTTGTTAACAAATAAATTGCTCTTGTCTTTACCGGTAGTGTAAGAAAGCTTTTGACCATCTGATGAAATGCTTTTAACTGAAGTTGTCGCATTTCTTGTAGCCTCAAAATGCTTGTGGTCGTATTTCAACACGCCGCTAGCAATATTTCTAACCAATAAATTTTTAATGAAAAACGCCCGAAAATCTCCGTATTTTAATGCGGGGATGGATAGGGCTTACCGTCTCTAACGGCATTGTAGATCTGGTCATTAATGTACTTTTCTACTACTTCTTTAGACATATTCCCTACCGTGCCAAAGTAATAGCTGGGTGACCATAAATGTCCGCCCCACATCTTGTTTTGCTTAATTTCGGGATGATTCTTGAAGAATAAAAAAGCACTTCTTCCTTTGAGTGCTTTGACTACGCTTGAACCTGATTTTGATGGTCTAAAGCTGATAAGCAAATGAATATGTTCAGGCATTACCTCCATTTTTTCAATTTTGATTTGATTATCTTCAGCTATTTGCTTGAGCAGGTCTCGCATCTCTTGTGCAAGGTCTTGGTTAGTAAAGATTTGATTGCGGTATTTAGTACACCAAATTAGATGATAGTGTGCATTATAGACGTAGTGTTTTTCATAGCCTGCGTCTTTTATTTTGTCTTTTTTATTATTCATAGTCTAATATCCTTTCGTCTACTATGTATCTATTTACTGCTGATTATAAGATATACATAGGCTATAATCAAATTACAATAATACAAGTCATGTGGTGATAAGTCAATGTAAATTGTAAATTTTATTTTTAATTAGTTTG